>JAYSUN010000262.1:0-4785 GCA_043719045.1 Hyphomicrobiaceae bacterium
GACGCCAGGGAGTTGCCGACCCCTGTGCTCCGACCATAGCCGTGTACCACTTTCATCCGTCCATGCGGGCCCCTCATCGGCCCGTGACAACTCTCCCAAAAGATGGGGGAGAGGAAAAGCCCGCCACATTCAGAATTGCTGCCCGAACTGGCCCCCCTGAACTGGCCAGTGAACCGAGGCGACATGAACGCTCACGACGCCGGACCATAACCACGTTCACTGAGGCTCACTTCGCAACCCGACAAAGGCGGGTTATACCGTTGTTTCAATACGTAAGACTGCGGTCGCACCTGGATCCGGCCCATAACTTGCAGCGGCTCGGATCGGACCGCGATTCGCGATTGCCACAGGATATGCGTATGCGTTTGACATCTGCGCCGATTGCGCTTGCACTGGCAGCCCTGACCGGCGCCAGCGCTGCCTACGCCCAGGGCCAACCAACCGGAGCAGGCTTGCGGATTCACACTGGTGGCGAGACCGGAGCCTATCACCGCGACTTCTGCCCGGTTTTGTCACGTGAGTTAAACGTACTCGGCGCCGCCTTCACCTGCACGCCTTCATCCGGGACTCGCGAGAACATGGAGCGCGTGCGCGTCAGCCCGCGTGAGATCGGTTACGGCCAGCTGGATGTGTTCACGCTCGAGAGCGGTCAACTGTCGATGGGCACGGCCCTGCAGCTCGTCCGGCAGGACGACATTCGCGAGTGCGTGTTCGCAGTCACCCGCAACCGCAATGTCAATTCTTATGGCGAGCTCGCGGCTTATGCCCAAAACCTGCGTGTGTTCCTGCCGCCGCAGACCTCCGGCAGCGCAGGCACGTTCCGGTTCCTGAGCTTTGTCGACGCCAATGGTTTGGGCCGAGCCGCCAAGCCGACATTTACCACGAGCACTGATGAAGCCATCAAAGCCGCACTGCAGCGCGACGATGGCGTCGCATTTTTCGTGCAAGTCCCGGATGACACCAACGAACGCTTCAAGCTTGTGCGGGATCTGGGCGGCCATTTTGTACCGGTGATCGACCGGACGATCTTGAGCCAACAGATCGGCGGCACCAGCGTTTACTTTGCTCAGGACACACGCATCATGAACGGCAAGCTGCTGGAAGGCGGCTCGCGCGTGACCACAGCGTGCACGCCGATGGTCCTGTTCACGGGCGCCGCTGAACGTGTCCGTGACGTCGGCGAGCGGCGTCAGCATCAGGAACTTGTCACCGGCATCAAGACGCTGAGCCTGGACACGTTGCTGCCACGCCAGTCACCGCTGCGAGTGGCGATGCAGAAGACACGAGAACTCACTCTTGAAAGCCGCGAGCGGTTTCTCAGTTATTCGTATCGCGCCCGCGACCGGGCCTTGCCCTTCATCGAACGCATGATCGAACGGGCCGCGCCGCGGATTTGAGGACCACCGCCTGCGGACCCACGGCACGCTGCACGACCGGTGCGCGTTTCAACCTTTGGGCTGCAGGCCTTTGGGTTGGCCGACGACCGAGATAAACAGCTCATCGACGGCAAACAGGCGTTTGGCCACACGCTTCACGTCATCGAGGGTGACGGCTGCGACTTCGGCATTGCGGCGGTCGACATAATCGATGCCGAAATCCTCCTGCAGAAAGTACAGCAATTGGCTGGCGATTTTCGAGTTGGTGTCGAAGCGCAACGGGAACGAGCCGATCAGATAGCTCTTGGCGTTGTCGAGTTCGGCCTGGGTCGGACCGGTGTCGACGAGACTCTTGATCTCACCCTTGATGACGTCGATCGACTGCCCCATCTGTTCGTTCTTGGTGGCGACGTTGCCGATGAAGATCGAGGCACTGCGATAGGGTTGGATCGAGCTGCCGACGCCGTAAGCGAGGCCGCGCTTTTCGCGAACCTGCTCCATCAGACGTGACGAGAACCCACCGCCGCCGAGGATATGGTTGAGGACGAAGCCCGCCATGAAGTCCTTGTCCTTGCGGGCAATTCCGGTGGAACCAAAGATGGCGACGGACTGCGGCACCGGCATATCGATGATCGACAGCTTGGCTTTGACTTTGAGCGGCGTCGCCGGAACCGGGCGCAGCGTCGCTTTGTCGGCCAAGCCTCCGAAAATGTCATCCAGCATTGTCATGGCTTCGGCGGCGTTGATATCACCGACGAGGACGACCCGAAGCGTATCCTTGGCGAACACTGCTTTGCGATAGGCTTCAAGATCAGCCGAGACAATGGCTTTCAACGATTCGACGCTGCCATTCGACGGACGCCCATAGGGGTGGCCGGCAAAAGCTGATTTGTACCATTGCTCGCTGGCGACCCTGTTTGGATCGCGCGCTGCGTAGGCAAGACTGGCGTTCAACTGCACACGCACGCGGTCGAGTGGCTCGGTGTCAAAGCGCGGCTTGTTGATCACGCTCTTGAGAAGTTCGACCGCGACCTTGCGGTTTTCGGTCAGCGTTTCGAATGACCCAAACAGGTTATCCTTGCCATCCTCGAAGGACATACGCATGGCAATTTCTTCCATGCGTCGTTGAAAGGTCTGAGCGTCCATGTCACCCGCACCCTCATCCATCATGCCGGTGAGGAAATGGGCGAGCCCCTCCTTGCCATCAGGATCCTGGGCGCTGCCACCTTCAAAGGCATAGCGCATGGCGACAAGCGGCACGGCATGTTCTTCGACAAGCCAAGCTTTGATACCGGCCTTCGAGGTCAGTTCCTGGATTTTCATAGCGTGCGCCTCGGTGGCAACAAAAGGGGACAGCGCGAGGCCGACTGCGACAGATGCTATGGCTGCTGCGCGCGCAAAAGATGAGCGGATCATGGGTTTGGTTCCTCGCCCGGCTTCAAGATTTTTTCGGCGCAGTGGCCGGCTTGACGCCTGGGGCAACGATGGTCGCATCGGCCTCATCGGCCACGGGGATCAGCGTGCCGGTGACTGAATTCTTGAGCACGATGTACTTGTTGGCTGCAGCCCTGACCTGTTCAGCTGTGACCTTGGCAAAATCATTCGGCCACGCGTCGATCTGCGCCAAGGTGCGACCGAGCGTCAAACCCCAGCCGTAACGACGGGCGAGCGTCGCCTGATTGTCGCTTTCGTAAATGTAATCAGCCAGATAGGCCTTCTTGCCACGCGCGACTTCCTCAGCCGTCACACCATTGGCTTTGATGTTGGCAAAAACCGCCTCAATCGCGGCTTCGATTTTGGCCGGTTCGACACCGTCGGCGATGATGGCGGAGACGCCGATCTTGCCGCTGTCGAGACCGCCGCCGGAATACCAACCAGAAGCTGACGAGGCGATTTTCTGGTCAACGACGAGCGCCTGATAAATCCGGCTGGTGGTGCCAGAGGTCGCAATTTTCATCAACAGTTCCAGAGCTTCGGCCTCACCCGGCGCCGCCGTGTTGTAACTCGGCGCCAGATAATAGCGGGTGACTGAGGTTTTGCCTGCACGCGGGTCCTTGAGTTCAACGCGGCGCGGCGCGCGATGCTCGGGTTCAGTGGCGCGCTTGCGAGCTTTGATGGCAGCGTTGGGTGCGAGACGACCATAAGTGGCTTCGGCCAGCGTCTTGACTTCAGCGGCCGTGACGTCACCGGCAACAACCAGGATCGCGTTGTTGGGCGCGTAATGCTGCTTGTAGAAACTCAGCGCGTCCTCCGGCGAAAGCTTCGCCATCTCGTGCATCCAGCCGATCACGGGGATGCCATAGGAATGGTTCTGGTACAGGGCTGCCGACATCTGTTCGTCCAGGATCGACATCGGGTTATTTTCAACGCGCGAGCGACGCTCTTCGAGGATGACGTCGCGTTCGGTCAGCACTTCCTTTTCGGTCAAACGCAGATTGACCATGCGGTCGGCCTCCATTTCCATGACCTTGGCCAAGCGATCCTTGGTCACGCGCTGGAAGTACGCGGTGGCATCGTGGCCGGTGAAGGCATTGTCATTGCCACCGAGGCGGGCGACGATCTTGGAGAACTCGCCAACGCCGATTTTTTCGGTTGATTTGAACATCAGATGTTCGAGGAAATGCGCGATCCCGGACACGCCGCGAGGCTCATCGGCGGCGCCAACACGATACCAAACCATATGGGTGACAACTGGTGCCCGGGTATCGGGCACGACGACCACGTCCAGGCCGTTGGCGAGTTTGAAAGCGCTGACGCGCTCCTGTGCGCGGGCTTCGAGGATGGCTAAGGATTGGGCGAACATAAGGGTGCTCACGGCTAGAAGGGGGGCCAGAAAGGCTGATAACCGGCGAGAGGTGGCGCAACGGCGCAGCGCACGGAGCGGAAAGAGCATCTGGGGCAGATCCTGTGGCGGTGACACCTGACGGGGCGGCAAACGAATGGGGCGGGAGGTAAACAGCGGTCAGACACTTGGGGATTCAGGCGAGGCGGGGATGCAGGCGAGGCGGGGATGCAGGCGGAACTTGGAGGCGAGTTGAACAGCAACAACCGCATTCATCTTGGGCTTCACCTTTGATAAGTCAAATGACAAAGCGGAAAGGTTGCGAGTGGCACGCTGTGGCCGCAGTGGTCACCCCGAGCCAGTCGGCATGATCCACGCACGTCGGCGTGCCTTCGGCAGACGGCCGATTAAGCAAAAAAACAATCAGGCCCAGCCGGATGGCCGAGCCTGATTTGGTCACTTTTGCTAAGTCGGAACTTTGAGGGCAAAGACCGGGCTAGTGTGGCGTCGCGCCTTGGTTGATTGGTGTTCCGGCTCGACTGGTATCAACCAAGGCGCGATGAATGCCACACTCAGCCATCGATTTTGCTCGTGGCCCTCATGTCGCGCCAAAATTGAAAGACGTCG
>JAYSUN010000263.1:0-1769 GCA_043719045.1 Hyphomicrobiaceae bacterium
GTCGCGGCGCATTCGCTGCTCTCCTACCCGCGCCGCCCGACCGCGATCTTCGCGTCGAACGATGATATGGCGGCAGGCGTGCTGACGGTCGCGCACAGCAAGGGGCTGACTTTGCCCGACGATCTGTCCGTAGCGGGGTTCGACGATACGCCGTTGGCGCAACTCGTCTGGCCCCCACTCACGACAATCCGCCAGCCGACCCGCGATCTGGCGTTCGCGGCGGCAAATTTGCTGTTCGAGAAGGTCGACGGGGTCGAACACCGGCGGTTACAGCACGAACTGGTGGTGCGGGCGAGCACGGCGCGGGTGGTTTGAGTTAGGTCCGCATTTCTTCCGGGATAATATCCGGCTTGATCGCTTCGCCTACGCGATTCCATGACCGATATTTCCACGGCTGAACCAACTCTAAGGGCGTAATCAAAGGCTGAAAGCTCAATTGTGTCGTGCTTCCTAGTCCCGTCAGCCGCTTCAAAAGCAACGGGATGAGTTGTTCAGGCAGGAGTATCCAAGGCCGGACAGGCCAATCCCTCGGCAGGTGGCTGTCACGACGCAGCGCCTCAAGCAAAAGAGGCCAATTGTCATTCCACCCTGTCAGTCGCTTCCGAAGAGCATCTAACGAGGGGCTGTAGGTGATTTCACAAAGAAATATCGAGCGATTTCGGAAATCGCTGACCAAGGCATCGCAGTACCAGTGCGGGCCACTCGTATCGGGGTTTTCTCCTGCATTAAGCTGAATGCAGCACTCGGTGTTCACAAAAACCGAACGGTCCGCGCGGAGGTAATCGACAACGACGCCTTCGTAATAATTCATCTCAAGGTGGCTCCTCGTCCGGTTACCGTCGGCGTGTTCCTTGCCAAATCGCTCCAAAGAGCGCCGAAATCATAAACGTCCGACCATGCCGCGTCTGCCGTTTTGCAGGCGAAGGTGGCGGGTTGACTTTCAACCCCTCAACGGCCTCGATCAACGAACGTGAGCCTTTACCGGCATCCACATTTGCCTTTGTCGCGCGACGTAGGTCGGCAACATCTTTCCAGAACGCCATACTTTAATCCTGCCTGCAAACGACGAGACCCAGATGCTCTGCAAACGGATCGAAGTCACGGTCGTTATGCAGCAGTTCGTGTCCGTCCATGATACAGCGCGTTGCGATCAGCGTGTCGATGGTCTTGCGGACGGTGATCCCAAACGAACGCAGATGTCGATAGTTGCGGGCGGCTTGAACGGCGACGGCAGAACCGACAGTTTCGATAAGGAACATCGACCGCAGGATCCTGTGTGCGTTCGCAAACGCCCTGTCGCTGCGGGTGCCTTGTAGAACTTCCGTCAACGCCAAATCAGGAATGCCCACCTCGGAAACCCCGAGAATTTCTCTCAAAAACACTGCTTGCGGTGTAGCATTTGCCTCGAAGAGATCGATCCAGACGCTTGAATCGACGACAATCAATCGTCGAGGCGCATCGCTTCAAGATCGCCCTCCCAACCTATGCCCCAGAGGTTTCGCGCCTCTCCTTGGGCCGCAAGCCGGACGTACGTTTTCAACGCGGCATCGACGGTCTCACGTTTCGTCGACAATCCGCCCATCCGCATTGCGTCTGCCATCAATTCGTCATCTATCTCGACATTGGTCCGCATTATGTGTCTCCTGATGGCAATATATACACATCGCTATACTCAATCAACTTGACCCCACCCCCTCCTCCGCGCGTATAAGATAGCGTTGTCATACGCCGGAGCCGTAACGCTAATGTCCACCCTACCCCCAGTTCCT
>JAYSUN010000264.1:0-1767 GCA_043719045.1 Hyphomicrobiaceae bacterium
TTGCACTTGATGAGCATTCAGTAAATGCACCATGCAACAGCATCAGTGCTAACAACAACACTCCGTAAAAATGGAACAATGCCCCAGGGATGATCCTGTCGGCAGCGCGCCACCCGTGCGCCAGCCCCAAACAGCAGTGTGGCGAGCGCAATCACTAGAAGCAACCGCGGACAATCGGTTATAGTTCCACTGCAATGTCAACGGCGTAGAATAGTGCCCCGTGAGATTGGGACGCTGCTTAGATTGGGCAAGTCCAGCGACCCTCTTCAAGTCCAGCAGCGCAAACGCGTTGCAAAACACCTCAACTGAGCGTTGGCGTCTATTCCGCTCGGCATGGCACCGAGGCGCAAAGATGAATCGCTCGCACAGGATCCGATTTTTCGGTTAAGTGTCCGGTCAATCGCAGAAAATACGACGATCGAAGGGTTCAATGCGCTTGTCCGAGCCAGAGCCAACGGTAAGTGCTTCAAGCAGCAGCACCCGCCAAAGTGCCGGTGACAGCCCTGTGCGGCCTGCAATGACCGGTGTTTCGGCCCGTCGCATCTTTGATGGCGATCAATGGCATGACGATCGCCTGCTTATGCTCAATGGTGCGAAAGTCGTCGATATTGTCGACAAGGCAAAAGTGTCGGCGCTTGACGCGGTGGCAATGATCGAGATCCCGGCGCCGTACATCCTGGTGCCCGGTTTCATCGATATCCAAGTCAACGGCGGCGGGGGTGTTCTGCTCAATGATCAACCGACTCTTCGCGGGATCCGTGCCATCGCTGCCGCGCATCGCAGGTTTGGCACGACAGGGCTCTTGCCCACGCTCATCACGGACACGACAGCAGTTTTCGACGCGCTTCTCAACATTGCCACAGACGCTCTGGAAATCCCCGGCGTCGTTGGCTTTCACTTGGAAGGACCGTTCCTCAATCCGGCGCGGAGTGGTATTCACCGGCGTGATCTGGTCCGCCGCCCGACGGCTGATGATATTGCGCGCCTCATGCGCTTTGCCAAACTTGGTCGCTCCGTCGCAACGATCGCACCCGAAATGTTTCCACTCGAGGCGATAAAGGCATTAACCCGAGCTGGATTAATTCTCTCGGTCGGCCATAGCAATGCCACCTACGATCAGATGCAAGTGGCCATCAATGCCGGCGTAACGGGCGTCACGCACTTGTTCAATGCGATGTCGCAGATTGGTCCGCGCGACGGTGGCGTCGTTGGTGCTGCGTTTGACAATCCGCAGATTTTCGCGGGACTGATCTCGGATGGACACCACGTCAGCGCCAGCAATCAACGACTGGCCTTACGGCAAAAATACCCCGCCCATTTGATGTTGGTGACCGATGCCATGCCAACAGTTGCTTCAGAGCTTGAATTCTTTAACCTTCAAGGGCAGAAAATTTCACGCATTGGAGACCGGCTCTCCAACCCAGACGGCACCCTTGCTGGAGCACATCTGACACTGAACCAAGCGGTTAGCCAATTCGTTCGTAGCACCGGCACAGACCTGAAAAATGGACTGATCTGTGCGACGAGTACACCGGCTGCGTTTTTAGGTTTGAGCCAGTCGCGCGGCCAGCTCAAATCCGATATGCGTGCTGACTTCGTGGCCATTGATCCCAAAACGTTGGAAGTCTTCGGCACCTGGATTGGCGGTGTCAACGAACCGTAGGGCCTCAAACACAAAACCGCCGTCACGCGGAGGCGTGGCGGCGGTTTTGTGGAACAACGTCAGAAGGGATGGTCTCGATGTTTATCCGTTCACCCACTCGCAGA
>JAYSUN010000265.1:0-1766 GCA_043719045.1 Hyphomicrobiaceae bacterium
AGAAACTCGGTCATGTCATAACCGGAATAGGTGACGCTGGCGTTGAGCGCGTCTTCGGGATTGTCGAACACCCAGCCGAGCGGCTCGCCGCGCTGCCAGCGTTTGAGGCGGGCAGCAATGCCGTCGGTTTCGGTTTGATCGAGATAGGAGCGCAGCGCCCCGAAGGTCCGGTTTGCTGGCGGGCTTTCGCCGAGAGCCGCGACGGCGCTCGCCAAGGCTTCGCGCTCGTGCGTTTGAACTTTGCCACCCGCCAGGCTTTCCAACCAGCGGGTCAGAAACGCTTGGCCACTCGCGTCATAGGGGATGGCCTTCAACGGCGCGAAGCCCGTCGGCACGCCACTCTTCAAGGGCAAATACGTCCCGCCCAGCGCCCGGATAAACAGATCGGCGCCGCGGTCTTTATCAAACAGCACAATGCGGGCGCCGTGCTTGGTGACTTGCGAAAGCAGGAAGTTCAACACCACGGTTTTACCTGACCCTGACGGCCCGCAAATAAACGTGTTGCCGAGGTCGCCATCATGGAAGTTGAAAAAGTACGGCGCACCACTTTGCGTCTTGAACATCGCCACGGCTGGTCCCCAGGGGTTACCGTCCGCCCGGCCCTTCGGAAAGCCGTGGAACGGCGCGAGGCTTGCCAGGTTCGCAGACGTAATCGCGCCCGAGCGTTTGCGATGCCGGAAGTTGCCCGGCAGCTGCGCCCACCAAGCCGATTCGAGCCCTAAGTCTTCGCGCACGATCACGGCCCCGCCTGCAGCGGCGGCACTGCGGGCGCTCGCGAGGTTGTCGTTCAGTGCTGCAACGGTGTCCGCGAACACGGCAACACTCAAGTGATGCTCACCCAGCACCCAGCGGTTGCTTTCGAGATCGTCGAGCGCCAGGCTGAGTTCTGCCACTTGCGAGAACGCCTTGTCGGCAGCGTTCAGCATCTGGTTTTGCTTGCGCGATAGGACCGCCCGCGCCGAGGCTTTGTCGATAAAGCGGAACGACTGCACCACGGTCAGTTCGAACGGCAGGGCCAGGAGTTCGTTCAACATGCCGGGCATGGTCCGGGCCGGATACTCCTTAATGCCGAGCATACCAGCAAAGCGCGTATCTTTGGGATCGCGCAGTTCCAGTGTCTCGCGGCCGATGATGATCCGGTCGGTGTGAATGGCGTGGCGGATCGCGCCGCGCGTCAGCGGCACTTGGGGGAGATTGCCGCCAAGCAAGCGGTGCAGCACCGTTGATATCTCGGACATGAGGATCGCTTTGTCTTCGATCAGTCCAAGCTGCCGCGCGCCGAGCGGTGCCAGTTCAGTCAGCACCAAGCGGGTGGCATCGGCCAATGCTTTCAGTGCCTTGAGATCGGCTTCAGTCGCGGTGTCCCGTGCCCGCCGCAGCGTGGCGAACAGGGCTGCGGCTTTGACTTCGGCGTCGGTGCCCGGCATCCAGACCAGGGCCAGGATATGACGGTTGTCAAAGAGAGAGTCGCTGGCGAGCCGCGCTTGGTATTTGGCATCCAGCGCCGTTGCAAACGGACTTTTGCACTCACCATCGGGATAAGTTTGCACCCGGCGGCGGATCATCAAAGTGTAGAGCGCCAGCCTTGGATCGGCGATGTTGCGCCACAGCGTGTTGAGCCGTGCCTGGAGGCCATTGAGGTCGCGGGTATCCGCCGTCTCAAAGGCGAAGCCGTCGATCTCAACCATGGTCATCAGGCCCTGAGCCCCGACCGTGATCGTATGCGCATCGATGTGACGGCCGTAGGAGATGAACTCCTCGGCCTC
>JAYSUN010000266.1:0-4753 GCA_043719045.1 Hyphomicrobiaceae bacterium
CTGGCCGAGGGCAAACCGGCACCTCCCGCAATTAGCCAATCGGCCAGGCTGGCGAGCCGTTCACGCTGACGGCCTGAGAGTTTTGCGCCGGTTCCGGAAGGTGTCATGCTCATTTCTCCTGATAGCGCGCGTTGTTTGCGATATAGGTTGCCGTCCGCTTGGCAAGGGCGGCAATCGTCGCGGTCGGGTTAACACCGGTTGCCGTCGGGAAGACGCTGCCATCGATCACATAGAGATTGGCGATGTCATGGGCCCGCCCATAGCTGTTCACGACCGACGTCGCGGGATCGTGCCCCATCTTCGCGGTCCCCATATTGTGCCAGGAAGGGTTGTTACGCGACGTAATCCACGTCTTCGTTGCCCCCGCCGCCGCATGGGCCTCCAGACTTCTTTGGAGGTTGAAGTCGACCAACCGGTGCGTGTTTTCGGACGTCACGTAGTGCACCTTCACGCCGGGCAGTCCGTCGGAGTCGGTCCGCCCGGTATCGAGCGTAACCCGGTTGGTTTCCTCCGGCAGGTCCTCGGGCATCACCATGATTTCGATCAAGCGCCCGACAGAGGCCTTCATCTTGTGGGCGAACTGCTCACCCCAGAACGGTTCATGACGCGAGCCTTCGCCGTTAACAAACCGATTGATATTGAAGAGGGGACGCGGTCCGGCAGGAATGATGTGCCACTTGCTGCCGCGCAGAAACCCACGCGAAGCGTCGGTCTCGTAGAATTGCATGGACTCTATCAATTCACCTGCCGGCCCCAGGAAGTCGCCAAGGTCGTCCTCGTACAGCCCCACAGAGGTGCCGAACGGATGGGTCATGAACCGCTTGCCGACCAGTCCGGACGAGTTCGCAAGACCATCAGGAAAGCGGCTCGAGGCTGACATCAGCAGCAGCCGGGGGGTGCCAATGCCGTTGGCCGCGAGAATGACCACCGACGCCGGTTGGAAATACTCCTTGCCCTCTTTAAGGTAGCGCGCACCGTTGGCGAGGCCCTTTTCATTCAGGGTGATCTGCGAGACCCGGGCGCCCGTGATCAGCCGTGTTCCGGTCTTCAACGCATCGGGAAGCACGGCGATATCGGCGGATGCCTTGGCACCGTGTGGGCAGCCGAACATGCACACACCGGCGCGAACGCACCGCTCAAGGTGACCATCTGCCCGGCTGGGGATTGAGTTATAGCCCGGCCACCAGTGCCAGCCGAGCTTGTTCATCCCCTCCGCGAGCTTGCGGCCGGGTCCATTGATCGGGTGCGCCGGTAGCGGCGGGTTGTAACCGGGCGGATAAGCCGGGTTACCAGGATGCCCCGATAGGCTGAAATCACGGTCGACTGCGTTGTAGAAAGGCTCGAGCTCTTCATAGGAAATCGGCCAGTCATCGGCTACTCCATCCAGGGTGCGGACCCGGAAATCAGACGGCTTGGCGCGGCACCAGCAAGAGGCATATAGAATTGTCGATCCGCCAACACCGTTGAACATGCCGATCTGCTCGACCGTTCCCGAAACGGTGATCGGGTAGTCGGCCTTGTTGGCACGGATATTCGGGTTGGGGTGCCAGTCCTTGTAGGCCAGCAACTCGTATTCCGGCTTGTCGCCGGGAAGATCGCTGGCCTGGACCCAGTCCCCCTGCTCAAGAATGACGACGCTGAAACCGGCAGCGGAAAGGTGCTTGGCTGCCACAGAGCCGGAAGCACCGGCGCCGATAATCAATACATCAGCGACATCAGACTTTGTATTCACGGCCATTATCCTTTTGCTGACGCTTCAAATGCGCGAACCGCTGCCTCGGCTACGGCCACATCTTGCGCAACGGAACCACCGCTGACACCGAAGCCTGCAACCAGTTGTCCATTCACACTGAAAGGGACGCCGCCGCCATCGGTCCAGTAGCGCTCGCCCGCTGCCATGGCCAGGAGATGAAAGGGTTGCCCAGCCTGGGACAATGCAGAAATGTCAGCCGTCTTGATATGCAGGGCCGCAACGGTGAAGGCCTTTCGCTCGGCCATTTCGAGAGAAATCAGGTTTGCACCGGTCATCCGGTGCTTCAGCACGATATTGCCGTGCAGATCGATGACACAAAACGTCAGCCGAACATTGATGCGGACTGCCTCTTCCCCGGCGAACTTCGCCAGTTTGATTGCTGGTGTCAGAATATCCATTGTACTCTCCATGAGAAACTCTCTTTCCACTTACTTCCGTTCAGAGAAGGCCACGGCGAAGATGATGATGAAACCCTTGATGGCGACCTGCCAGGAAGAGTCGATGCCGACAAGGACCAATCCGTTGTTGAGAATGCCGATGATAAGGCTGCCGATGAGTGTGCCCACGATCGTGCCGCGGCCGCCAAACAGGCTGGTACCGCCGAGAATGACGGCAGCGATGACATCGAGTTCAAGTCCGACGCCACTATCGGGACGCGAGGCCTCGCCAAAGGCGCTGAGGATGAGAGCTGCGAGTCCCGCGAGCGTTCCAGTCAGAATAAAAGCCTTGGTCTTGATGTTCGCGACATTGATGCCGGAATAGCGCGCCGCGGTCGGATTGCCGCCCGCCGCGTAGAGTTTCCGTCCAAAGGTTGTGAGATGCAGCAGATAGATGCCGAGGGCGAGCGTAAGGATGGTCAGGCAGATCGGCGCGGGAATGCCAAGAAAATACCCTTGGCCAAAAATGTTGGCAAATGACCTGTTGGAGATCAGCACAGGCGCGGTGTTGGTGACGACGAGTGCAATACCTCGACAAATGCCGAGCATGCCAAGCGTCACGATGAAGGAGGGAATGAGCAGCCGGGTGATCAGGATGCCATTCATCCACCCGACCAGCGCTCCCATCGCCAATCCCGCAGCGGCGCCGATGAACCAGTAGTTGTAGACCTGCATTGCGAGCGCCGCAGCCATGCCGGCGAGTGCGAGAGTCGATGCAACGGAGAGGTCGATCTCCGCGGTGACTATTACCATGGTCATGCCGACTGCCATGATCGACACCAGCGCTGTTTGGCGCCCGATATTGGCGAAATTGCCCTGGGTAAAGAAGACCGGCGACAAGATCGTGAACATCAGGATCAACAGCAGGAAAGCCGCATAGAGGGTGTACGGTCGGACCCGCACCAGAAGTCCTGAGGCGCCTTGGCGGAAGAATTGCTTGCCCGCGCTGCCCCGATCCATCGGCTTCTCAAGATCCTTCGTCGTCATCTTCAAGCCTCCTGAACCATGTGATGAAGATGCTCTTCATTCTTGATTGCACTACGTTGAACCGAATTGATGACGCGCCCGTTGGCGACAATGCCGATGCGATCGCAGAGCAGCTGCAGCTCCGAAAGATCCGAGGAAACGACAACGACGGCCGTGCCCTGCTGGGCGGCCTGCCGGATGATCCCGTAGATGTCCGCCCGCGCACCGACATCGACACCATTGGTCGGCTCGTCGAGCAGGAGCACCGTGGGACGGGGCGCGAGCCATTTTCCGAATACGACTTTCTGCTGATTGCCGCCGGAAAGGTTGCGCAGACGTGTGGTGATGTCCGGCGCCTTGATGGACAGATCGCTGATCGCTTTGCGTGCCCGCGCATTCGACGCGCTCCTCTGGAAGATCGTGTTCCTGGTGAGGTTCTCAAGCTGCGGCAGGGCGGTGTTGCGTTCGATCGTGTCGTCGACGATGAGGCCCTGCAGGTGGCGATCCTCCGGAGCGAGTGCTATTCCGCGGCGGATGGCCTCGAGCGGATCATGGTTTTTGACTTCCGCGCCTTCGATCAACATTTTGCCGGAGGCGACTTTCCGCAGCCCGAAAATGGTTTCGAGGATCTCGGTCCGGCCGCTGCCGATCAATCCAGCCAGCCCGAGGATCTCACCGCGCCGAATTGTGAGGTTCACACCCCGCAGTCGCTCGTTGTGAACGTCCTCAAGCTCCAAATAGCTCTTTTTCTCTGGCGCCTGTACAAGGTCTGCGGTGTGTTGCATATGGTCCTGGTTCCTGCTGCCGACGATCGTCGTGACGATAGTGGCCATGTCGGTGTTCGCGGTCACGAATGTTCCGGCATTTTTGCCATCGCGCAGTACCGTTACGCGGTCGCTCAGCCGGAACACTTCTTGCAGCCGGTGAGTCACATAGATGATGCCGACACCTTGCGTTTTCAGCTCCTTGATGGCGGCGAACAGGATATCCTCTTCTCCAGCCGACAGTGATGAGGTCGGCTCGTCGAGAACGAGAATACGCACGTCTCCCATCAGAGCCTTGGCGATTTCCGCGAGTTGACGATAGGCGAACGTAAGGTTCGATACGACTTCATCCCCCTTCAGGGGGAATTGCTTTGACTTGAGGAATTCGCTCGTCGCCTTCTGGATCGCCGAGCGATCGACGATGCCCAGCCGGTTGTAGGGTTCTCGGCCAAGGAACAGATTTGCCGCGACCGTCATCGAGGGAACGAGGCTCAGTTCCTGGTAGACCATCGCAATGCCAGCGACGCGCGAGTCACTTGGCGACTTGAAGCTGGTGGGCGCACCATTGATAAGCACTTCACCGTCGTCGCGCTGATTGACGCCGGCGAGTATCTTGATGAGGGTCGACTTGCCCGCGCCGTTCTGACCGAGAAGAGCGTGAACCTCTCCTGGCAGAAGTTCGAAATTCACGCCGCGCAAGGCCTCAACGGCACCGAAGCGCTTCTCGATGTTGCGCAGCTCGACTAGCGGCACCAGTTTGCTGGCTGTCGTATGTGGCATTAAAACGTCAACCCTTCCAAGGCGGTCGAACTTCGGCGATAGCTGCTGTCACG
>JAYSUN010000267.1:0-4742 GCA_043719045.1 Hyphomicrobiaceae bacterium
GAGGCCGCGCGCAACGCCAATGGGACGCCAACACTGCAGATCCCCGCCAACTGCAAGCTTGCCGAAAAACCACCACACATTGTCCTGATCCACCAGGAATCCGTCGTGCCGCCAAGCATCTTCAATGGCCTTGGCTATGACAAATCCGTCGACAAAATGTTCTTGTCGCAGGGCGCCACCGACATGCGCAAAATGCGTGTCGAGACTTATGGTGGTGCATCGTGGTTGTCGGAGTTCTCGATCCTGGCGGGCGTTTCAACGCAAGCTTTCGGCGGCATGCGCCAGTTTGTTCAAACGTTCACCGTCAACAAGCTGCAGGACACGGTGCCGCAACGGCTGCAGCAGTGTGGCTATCGCAATGTTGTGGTCTACCCGATGATGCGAAACTTTGTCTCCAACGACAAATTTTACAACTCTATTGCCCTCAAAGAGATCATCGATATGGGTGCGATGAAAGCCAAAACCGCACAGGAGCGTGATCGCTTCTACTATGACTTTGCGCTGGCTGACATGGACAAGCATTTGAAGTCATCGGACAAACCGATGTTCACCTACATCCAGACCATGTCGGCGCATTGGCCGTACGACTTTGTCTATGAGCCCGAGGAGAAGGTTGCGGGCGGCGATCCTGGCACGCACCCGGACATGAGCGAATATCTTCGCCGCTTGTCGCTGGCGCACAAAGACTACAATTACATGCTGGCCGAACTGAAGCAGCGCTTCCCCAACGAGCGGTTTTTGATCGTGCACTATGGTGATCATCACCCGTCGTCAACGCGGACCATGATTGGCATGAAAGAGGATGCCGACATCGAGGATATGACGCTCGATCCAAACTCACTCGGCTTCATCACCTACTTCGCGCTCGACGGCATCAACTACAAAGTCCCGGATGTTACTACCGCGGTGCCACTCAACGAGGCCATCGACATCCCCTATCTTGGCATGATCATCCAGGACGCCGCACGGCTCCCGCTATCCGACGCCAACCTTGAGCGGAAACGGCTGCTGGCCTTGTGCCAGGGCCGCTACAACACGTGCGTCAAACGCCACGAGATCCTCAATTTCCACCGCCGCCTGATTGATAGCGGCATCATCGTCGCGCGCTGACGCCGCGTGGTCCGGCTTGCGCGCGCACCAGACCGGTGGATAGCATTGCTGCTATGCAGCGGGCTGCCAGCAACTTGTTATTACCTGCATATGCAGGTAATTTGCTGACATGTCGGCATCCAACAGATCGCCCAAAGCCGCAAACCCGTGTACCTGCCTGCGCTTGCGCAAGGCGGCTCGGCGGGTGTCGCAAATCTATGATCAGCATCTCGAGCCCTACGGGCTGTCGATCACGCAGTATGGCCTGCTCAGTCATCTGAGATCGCTGGATGGCATCAACATGGGAGCACTCGCTGACTTGCTGATGATGGACCCGACGACCCTGACCCGTAACTTAAAGCCTTTGGAAGGTCGCGGCTGGGTCAAACTGAAAGCCGACAAAGCCGACCGCCGCGCCCGCACAGTGCATCTCTCAGCCAAAGGCCTCGAAGCCGTCACGTCGGCCCGGCCCGGTTGGGACAAAGCCCAACGTGCGATTGCGTCAGCACTGGGCGAGCCTGACAGCGCGGTCCTGGCCCAAGCCGTTGATCGCCTGATCGACGCCCTCGCCGAATAGGCATCCACCTTTGAGAGTTTCTGGAGACACGTGAATGACCTCTCACTCATCCCCGCAGCCGACCCAGCCCGTTGTCCCGCTGCTTCTGGTCCTGACATCCGTTTGGATCATTGTCGGGCTCTCGATGGGTCGTGCCCAATCGATGGGTCTCTACCTGCCACCGATCACCTCAGCGCTGAGTATTGGACGCGAGCCGTTCGGCTTTGCCATGGCGCTGAACCAACTGATGATGGGGCTCGCAGCTCCATTTTCCGGTGGCTTGATCGACAAGTACGGCGCCGGTCGCATCATCATTGGCGGCGTATCCATCACCATTGCTGGCTTGTGGTTCATGTACTCAGCGACCACCCCGATGCATCTCTACATCAGCGGAGTCCTGATGGGTCTTGGCGTCAGCGCCACGGGCGTGACCTCGCTGGTCGGCACCGTCGGCCGCTTTGCTCCACCCGAAAAGCGTTTATCTGCGATGGCGTCCGTCGGCATGGCGGCCGGCGTCGGTGGTTTCGTGGCCTTACCGTTGATGCATCTGCTGATCGAAAATTTCGGCTGGCAAACCAGCCTGCTCTGGGTCATGGCCCTCACGCTGTTGCTGGTTCCATTGGCCTGGCCGATCAGCGGTAAGCCTGCGGCACCAGCCGCGGGTGGTCCTCGGCAACAAACCGCCAGCGAAGCCCTGCGCGAGGCCTTTGCGCATCCAAGCTTCTGGTTCCTGACCGGCGGCTTCTTTGTCTGCGGCTTCCACGTTGCCTTTATCATGGTCCACTTGCCATCCTTCGCGATCGACAAGGGGCTACCGTCTTGGGTCGGACCACTGGCCTTGTCCGTGGTCGGCATTGCCAACATCATCGGCACCTTTCTCGCCGGCCAATCCGGCAGGTTCATCGAGAAACGCCGTGGCTTGAGCCTCATCTATCTCGGCCGCGCCATCATCTTCTGCGGTTTCCTGGTTCTACCAATGACGCCTTTTATCGTCATTCTGTTGTGCGGCCTGCTCGGACTGTTGTGGCTCGCAACCATCCCGTTGACCTCAGGCCTCGTCGCCACGTTCTTCGGCACCAGTTGGATGTCGATGCTTTTCGGCATCGTGTTTCTATCACACCAGATCGGCTCCTTCCTCGGGGTCTGGCTGGCAGGTCGGCTGTTCGACTTGACCAAGTCCTACGATATGATGTGGTGGATCTCGATTGGCCTTGGCTTAATCGCAGCTTTGCTGAATTGGCCCATTAAAGAGCAACCCGTGGCACGGCTTGTGCCTGGCGCGACCAGAGCATGAGGCTCTCTCAAGCCACCGCAACAGCTGCCGCGGTGCCGTCGACCAATCCTCTCTTGTCGGCGCCGATCCTGCCGACTTTGTTGAGGCTCAGCCTGCCAAATCTGGTTGCCATGCTCGCGACCGCGGCGGTGGCGATCGGCGAGACCGTCTATGCAGGCATGCTCGGGACGCCTGCATTGGCCGGCATGGCTCTGGTCTTCCCCATGGTGATGCTGATGCAAATGATGTCGGCGGGTGCCATGGGTGGCGGCGTTTCCTCAGCCATCAGCCGTGCCCTCGGCGCCGGCGACGAAACCCGTGCCAAGGCGCTCGCCTTGCACGCAGTCGTCATTGGTGCGTCGGCAGGTCTGGCATTTACCATTCTGTTTCTCGCCCTTGGCCCCGCCATCTATCGTGCCCTCGGCGGACGTGGTCTGGCGCTCAGCGAAGCCTTGATCTATTCGAACACGGTGTTTTTCGGCGCCACCGCAATTTGGCTGACCAACTCGCTCGCGTCGGTCTTGCGCGGCACTGGCAACATGCGCGTGCCGTCAACAATTCTGATCGGGACAGCCCTCGCTCAATTGTCGATCAGCGGCAGTCTCGGCCTTGGCCTCGGGCCCTTTCCAAGACTCGGTATGGCCGGCATCGCACTCGGCCAAGTGGCTGCCTTCGCTGGCGGCGCAGTGGCGCTGTTCTGGTCTCTCATGTCCGGTCGGGCGCGCATCAAACTGAGCTTCGATTTGGCTTTGCTGAAGCGCGAGATGTTCGTTGATATCCTGAAAGTCGGTGCTGTCGCTTGCGTTTCGCCGATTCAATCCGTCCTCACCGTTCTGATCGTGACAGCCCTTGTCGCCTCATTCGGGACTGAAGCGTTGGCGGGTTATGGCATCGGCGCGCGTCTGGAATTCCTTCTGGTTCCCATTACTTTCGCTTTCGGCGTCGCCTCGGTTCCGATGGTTGGCATGGCCATTGGCGCGGGTCAGATTGCGCGGGCCCGCAGAGCGGCCTGGACTGCAGGTTTTCTTTCAGCGGCTCTGATCGGCAGTATCGGCATCGCAGTCGCCGTGTTTCCCGATCTTTGGGGCCGATGGTTCAGCACCGACGCAGCCGTACTTCGATCAGCCAGCAGCTATCTGGTGTGGGCTGGTCCAGCCTATCCATTTTACGGCCTTGCCCTTTGCCTTTACTTCGCCAGCCAAGGCTCCGGAAAAATGCTGATGCCGGTTCTGGCCCAATCCGTGCGTTTGATCATCGTCGCCCTTGGCGGCTGGTGGTTGGCCCGCAGCAACGCACCGGCGTGGACGCTCTTCGCCTTGATCGGCGCCGCGATGGTCGCTTATGGTCTCGCTATGGCGCTGGCGGTCTATACAGCGAAGTGGGGCAAAGCCTGAGCCGCATCGTGCCACCTCCAAAAGACCAGCACACAAAGGACCAGCCGGTTGAGTTCCGGCGCACTTTCGGCCATGGTCCGCAGGCTTCGCTACCTGAGGATTTTCCGGCCATGGCCCTGACCGACATTCAGCTGCAGATCATGTGGAACCGGCTGATCGCCATCGTGGAGGAGCAAGCGCAGGTGCTGTTGCGCACCGCCTTTTCGCCGATCGTGCGCGAGGCGGGCGATCTCTCGGCCGGAGTCTTCGACACCCAGGGCCGCATGCTGGCACAGGCCGTCACCGGCACGCCCGGCCACGTCAACTCGATGGCGGCGGCGGTCGGCCACTTCCTCGATCGCTTCCCGCTCGCCTCGATGGCGCCCGGCGACGTCTACGTCACCAACGATCCGTGGATGGGCACCGGGCACCTGTTCGACTTCGTCGTCGT
>JAYSUN010000268.1:0-4738 GCA_043719045.1 Hyphomicrobiaceae bacterium
CTGATTATGATACGTGTAAGGAAGTGGAAGACATTTCGCCGTGGCGTGGTCAAGCATGGTGCCTGGAACAAGGGTCTAAACAAAGAGACCGACGAGCGCGTTGCTAGGCAGGCGCAGGCTGTCACTGGAGAGAACAACCCCATGTTTGGGTCTGATGCTTGGAATAAAGGTATTTCGGCTGATGAAGATACCCGAGTCGCTAAGATTGTTAAGGCAATGCGCGAGGGTTTTGCTAAGCCCGAGACGCGCGAGAAACAATCTGCTGCCAAGATTGGCAAAACTGGTAAAGATACAAATCGGTGGAAAGGCGGCTTCACTCAGAGCGGTGTCTATCAGGAGGGTAGGTCAACTGTAGATGGTCGGCGCATGTACAGGCATCGAATGGTGGCGGAGCAGATTCTTGGCCGAACCCTAATTCGCACCGAGCACGTCCATCATATTGACCGCATCGAGAAGAACAATTTGCCTGAAAACTTGATCGTGCTGTCCGATAGTGATCATTCAAAATTACATGGTGCGATTTACAGGGGCGGGTGCAATACCCGCCAAGAGCAAATTGAGTGGCTTCTTTGCAATGAAATTAACTTCGAGGTACTTTGTGAAGATCAAGTCAATTACGCCGCTTAACGACGGTATGTCAAACAGTGTCGCACAGACATATTGGGATAATCTTGCTGGCTTTGCGGCTTATTCCTTTAACCTCTCACATGCCGCAGAATACACGTTGATCTCTTGGATGACCATGTGGCTCAAGGTCTACTACCCCGCAGAGTTCTATGCCGCCGCGATGTCCACAATCGAAAAGGAGGATCAGCTTGCTGGCCTGGTGATGGACGCTCAAGCAAACGGGCTGAAGGTGCTGCCGCCTGACCTGGACAAGTCCAGCGACCGCATCGAGATTGAAGGCGAAGACACCTTGTATGCGCCGTTCCAGGCTGTCAAGGGCATGGCAGCCGCGGCGAAGTTCATTCCTCAGCTGCGAGCACTTGCTCCGGGTGGCAAGTTCACCTGGATTAAGGCGCACCATGTGCCGGCAGCGGGGCGCAAAAGGGCGAAGGATGTCGAAGCCCATATCGCGGAGCTGCATCCTGATTTCCAGAAGCTGCACCTGGGTCGCACCATGATCAACAGCGCCACGATCGAGCGACTGGGGCAGGTAGGTGCGCTGTGGTCTGTCAACGGCGCGGGCCCAGCGCCCATGCACACCGACAGGCTGCGTGACCGACTTGCCCTGATGCCCGGGTTCACCGTGGAGATGGTCAAGGCCGAGCGCAAGCTCACTGTCGAGCGGCTGGCAAAGATCAAGATCACCAGCATGGTCGAGGAGACCAGGTCGTGTGAAGGCTGTTCGCTCAAGGGTGCGCCGCACCCCGTACCTCGCATGGGTGGGGAGCCACAATTTATGATGGTGTTCGACACCCCCACCTGGCAAGAGGAAAAGGCCGGCAAGATGATGGAGGGCGGGGGTTCTGACCTGGTCAAGGCGCTGCTCGCTGACCGGGGCCTGAAATTCTCAAGCGGCTACTACACCGCGCTGGTCAAATCAGCAAAGCCCAAGGCACAAAAGGTTCTGAGCAACGAACAGATCAACGGCTGTGAGGGATTCCTCAAGCGTGAGATTGAACTCCTGAAACCTCCCGTTATCGTTGCGATGGGCAGCAACGCTATTCGCTGGTTTTCTCCAGGCATGAAGGGCACACCCTCTGACTTGGCAGGAAAGGCAATCTACAACAAGGATCTTGACGCCACAATCATCTTCGGGCTGAACCCTGGAATGGTCCACCATGACCCGTCAAAGGCCAGCCTCATTGAGCTGGCATTCGACAAGCTCGCAGAAGTTCTCAACTAAGGAGCAATTCAAACATGAGCGAACCCAACCTGAGCCAGTATGTCAACCCCGAGCAGCTGCGCGAGGACGTGAAGATCGACATCACGGACATCACTGGCTGCATGGTCAACCAGGCAGGTCTGTACGTCCACTACGCATCAATGACGGTGCGCGCCAAGGGTCAGTACGAGCGCTGGAAGAAAGCCGTCGATGTGCTCGAAGCACGACTGAGCTCGGAGTACCGCACCAGCCTGGTCACAGAAGAGGACGACGGCAAAGGCAAGGGCAACATCAAGACACTGCGCCCGACTGAGCCGCAGATTCTTGCTGCCATTCACGGCGATGTTCGCTGGCGCAATGCGAACACCGCCGTGATCAACGCACAGGAGCTGTACCGCTTGACCGAAGTTGCTGAGCGCGCCTTTGACCACCGCAAGGACATGCTGCTGCAGATCGCCCGGGACGCCGCCCGAGAGTCAGCTGGCCCCTTGCGTGTGGCTGTAAACCAGACCAACCAAGAGCGTGGCCAGGCCCTGATGAAGACCCTTGGCAAGTCATCTTCAAATACTCCGCCGTGGGATTGAGGCACCCTACAAACTGTAGTCAGCGCTGACTGCCGCAGCTATAATCAATAGGTGGTGACAAAGAAAGTCACCCACTGATCTCCAGCAAACAACCCAACCTGAAGGAACCCACACCATGTCCGCTTTTCTCAAACTGTTGCAACAGAAGAAGCAAGAAATTGGCTCGCGCAACCGCGCAAAAACCGCCAAGATTCCCGACGGCACCAGCCGCTGGCGCATCCTGCCCTCGTGGCGCGGTGGCGAAGATGCCCCGTTCTGGCATGACTTCGGTCAGCACTTCGTGAAGAACGCGGCCGGCGAAATGATCGCCGTTTACGTCTGTGTGGACAAAACCTTCGCCCGGCCCTGCGACATCTGCGATGCGGTGAGTCACGGCATCAAGAACTCGACCGATGACGCGACCATGAAGGCGCTGACCGAAGCTCGGGCCAGCGGTCGCGTGCTGGTCAATGCGATCCACCTGGATGGCCCCAAGGCCACTGAAGTGCAGATCATGGAGCTGCCCCCCACGGCTTTCGGCATGGTCATCGACATCGCTGCCGAGTGGGCCGAAGCCGGTGAGAACATCTTCGATGTCGCCAAGGGCAAGGACCTGGTCATCACCCGCACCGGCACCGGCAAGAACACCAAGTACGGTGTGCAAGCTGGCGCCCGCACCACCGCGATCGCGGCTGACTCGGCCAAGCGGCTGCACAACCTGGACGACTACGTCAAGCAGGAGTCCAGCGAGCAGCAGCTGCGGGCTTTGAATGCCATTCGCACTACCACAGGCGCCCTGGCGCTGGCTGCACCGTCGGGTGTCAGTTCTGGCATGCCTGCAGGTTCGGTGATCGTCGAAGACGATGCCTACGCCGTCGCTACCCCGCCCAAGCGCGTTGTGGCCGCCGAGGTCGAAGATGCCAAGCCCGTGACTCGCGGCGCTGCCAAGCCCGTTGCGGCACCTGCGGCTGCCACTGGTGATGATGACCTGGACCAGATGCTGGCCGACCTCGACGCCGCAGGCTGATCACCTTCTTGTTTCTACCTGGGCGGGCCTCAGTGCCCGCCCCTTTTTTAAGGAGAAGACATGAAGGCACCGATGTTGATCATCGATGGCAATTCGATCCTGCATGCAAATCACAACGGTGCCCCACTGACTGTTGGCGACTTCCAGGTTCAAGCAATCTTCGGGTTCCTGCGCTCACTGCGACTGCTGGTGCGGGACTCCCCCGCTGGCGCACAGGCCATTGTGCTGTGGGATGGCAAGGCACGGTTCCGGCTCGACCTCTATCCCGAGTACAAGGGCAACCGCGCCCCGCTGGATGAGAAGGGCATCGCGCACAAGGCAGCGTTCAACCGTCAAGCCCCATTCATCGAGAAGGCGCTCGAAATGCTGGGCATCATGCAGATCAGGAGTCCGCTGCTGGAAGCGGATGACATCGTCGCCCACCTAGTCACAGCAGGCGCAAGCGACCGCAAGATCAAGATGGTCTCTGGTGACAAGGACTGGATTCAACTGGTCCATCCCAACGTAACCTGGTTCGACCCAATCAGAGATCGCAGCGTGTCTCAGGCAGACTTCTTCGAGAAGACCGGCTATCTGAGTCAAGCTGCGTTCGTGCAGGGCAAAGCGCTACAGGGCGATACGAGCGACAACATCAGCGGCATTCCGGGTGTGGGTGACGCCACAGCGCAGATGTTCCTGGCCAAGTGGAAGTCAGTTGATCGCTTCTTCGAGGCAGTCGACCGGGGCGACCACACGCCTGAGACGCGCAAGAGCAAGAACGCCAAGAGTCTGCATCCCGAGCAGCTGCTCGCCGCCCCTGACGGCAGAGCGCTGTTCCAGCGAAACATGAAGCTGATGGATCTGCTGCAGGCCCGCCGACCCGAGAAGGGTGAGCTTCTGATCAATCGCGGCATGCACAACACCGAGGGCTTCCGTCAATTGTGTCAGCGACTGGCATTTGCTTCGATTCTGAGGGAGTTCGATGCCTTTATGCGTGACTGCAACCCCTCCATCCCCCGATACCAACAGCCGATCGCGGCTTGAAGGAGCACCACATGACTGAAGAAGAACTGAAGGCGATGGGCAAGGCACTGTTGGGCGCCATCGGCGACAACGACACGGATGCAGAACCTTCGGGATGGCTGGACCTGGGGCACCCGCCGCTGAACAAGATCATCAGCGGCGACTACACCCGGGGCATGCCCTACGGACGAATCATCGAAGTCTACGGCCCAAGTGGCGCCGGCAAGACTCTGATCGCCACCCGGGCAATGATCGCTGCCCAGCAAGCAGGTGGCGTCGCGGGCTTCGTGGATTGGGAGCGCACCTTCAAGGCCAGCT
>JAYSUN010000269.1:0-4738 GCA_043719045.1 Hyphomicrobiaceae bacterium
GATGACGCCAGGGAGTTGCCGACCCCTGTGCTCCGACCATAGCCGTGTACCACTTTCATCCGTCCATGCGGGCCCCTCATCGGCCCGTGACAACTCTCCCCTCGGTGTCCCGGAATTTGGACTGCGGGCACCGCGTGCGAAATATCCGGGATGTTTCCGTGGCGCTGGCTTGGTGGCGTTCTTGAGGTGCGGTGGCAGGCAAAGATCCCGGATATCTGCTGTGCCAAGGGGCCCATCAAATTCCGGGACATCGAAGGGGGGACATCGCAGGGGGATCATGTGGCGCGCCGGCCGCTTGGCGCGTGCCCAGAACCGCGCCGAACGGCCGGCTCCGCGCAGCGGTGTCGGTCGGCGCAAAGGAAGAGAGCCACCGCGGCAATGCTGTCGTTGACGTCGCAGCCAAACCAACTATAACCTGCCTGACGTGAGGGCAACCTCAGGTTTCTTTTGCGCTTCCGCGATCGCAGACCAAGCTGGCCGTAAGGCAAGCTGGAAAGCGGTCTGTCGGTCCATTTGATTAGATGGACAGAGGAGAAAGCGTGACAGGCACGGCGCTGTCGTCTGTGACGGCGGCGCTCGGGCCTGCAACCCCGTGAATAATTAAAGACGGAACTGACCATGACAAAGCGTATCCGCGCGAAACATAAAATCGACCGCCGCCTTGGCCAGAACATCTGGGGCCGCTCGAAAAGCCCGCTCAACAAACGTGAAAGCCGCCCCGGCCAGCATGGCGAACGTCGCGCTGGTAAGCTTTCGGACTACGGCCAACAGCTGCGCGCCAAACAGAAGCTGAAAGGCTATTACGGCTCGATCGGTGAGCGCCAGTTCAACAGCATCTACAAGGAGGCGTCGCGCCTGAAAGGTTCGACCTCCGAATTGCTGATCGGCCTGCTCGAACGTCGCCTGGACGCCGTTGTCTATCGCGCCAAGTTCGTGCCGACCGTGTTCGCAGCACGCCAGTTTGTCAGCCATGGCCACATCCTGGTCAACGGCAAGAAAGTTGACATTCCGAGCTATCGTGTGCGCGTCGGCGACATCATCGAAGTCAAGGAAAAGTCACGCCAGCTGACCCTGGTTCTGGAAGGCATCAAGAGCGGCGAACGCCAAGTCCCTGACTATATCGACGCCGACCATAACAAGATGACAGCCAAGTATCTGCGCATCCCGGCCCTTTCGGATGTGCCGTTCCCCGTGCAGATGGAACCCAACCTCGTGGTCGAGTTCTATTCGCGCTAACGCTTGTCACAGCCAAATCTCAGCGGTCGAAACATGGCAACATGCTTCGGCCGTTTTTTGTTGGGGCTTTTGTGGTGGGCGGCTTCAGGCTCAAGCCGCAGCGGTCAGACCTGCGAGCCGCCGGACGGCGATGACGCCGTGACCGGTCTGACGGACAATCCGCAACGCTGCATCAACGACGGGCTCGACCACCGTCGACATATGGTGACCGTTGGCGTGCAACAGCATGTGACCGTCGGTCATGATGCCGACGTGACCGGGCCAAAACATCAGGTCGCCACGCTGCAGGCTATCGACATCACCAACGGCGCCATCAGGCTTGGCGAGGATCGACGGCACGTCAGCATCCACACCGACCTCGTCGCGCTGCATATCGGTATCGCGCGGACACACCAGTCCCGCAGCCTCCATGGCCAACTGTACCAAACCCGAGCAATCGACCCCGAGGCGCGTGCGCCCCCCCCACAGATAGGGCGTGCCCTCAAAACGTTCGGCAATTTCGACAAAATCACGCGCCGGCTGATCGACCGGAACAAGGTGATGCAGCATCGCAAAACCGCCACTCGCCAGTGCTGCAAATCGCTCGTGGGTGTCGACCACGCGCACCGGTGTGTTGAGCGACGCGTACATGATCGGCGGCGTCTTGATATTAGGCTCGGGATAGACGAACGTTGCAGTGGCGCGTACCCGATGCGTCGCCTTGCCGAGGCCACCCGCGATGCAATTTGCGGGCACATAGCCGACATATTTATCGCGCAACGCCTGGACCCAGGCCCAGCCATCGGCCTCATCAAAAACCAATACGTCTTCGCCGAACAAGAGCTCGGTTTCGAGGCCGAGGCTTGCGTCCGGCAACTTCCGCAACGGCACCGACGCGACCACAACAACCCGCCGTTCGCCAAACCCATAACGCGGGGCATCGACCACCCCGCGCAATGCTTCATCGGCCAGATCCGCGCGCCAAGCGTGCCGGCGCGGGTCTGGATTTTTGGACTGCTGTTCGCTCATCGCTCAAGATCTCAGCTCGTTCTGGCAGCCGCATCGATATGGCTGACCAGATTGCCGTCGAGTTGCAAAGTTTGAGCGAGCTGGACCAGGAACGCATGCTCTTCCTCGGTGTCGAGGTCGATGGCAATGCGGGCTGCGGTAAACACCTGTACGGCCTCTTCCTGCGTCGAGCAGGCCGCGGCCAATTGTTCAGCCGACGCGGGGTTGTTCAGTTCGTTGGCGAGAAACTGCTCAGCATCTTGATTGATGCCCAGCTGCTGCAGATTACCCATCAGCTTGGCCTGTTCCTTTTCGTCGATCCGGCCATCAGCGGCAGCACCAGCGATCATGGCACGGATATACAGGAGCGCTGAGTTCTGGGTCACGGCTGCAACTTCAAAGCCTGAGCCGCGCGGAGCTTCGGCGACTTCAACCGCGCCTGAAATCAGCGGTTTGCCCGCCTGGAAGTTTTGCAGCGCCTTGTAAGCGAGCCCGCCGATCAACGCGAGACCGCCGATCTTCATGGCTTTACCGGCCATCGCACGCCCGGTTCTGGTGCCGAGCACTGCCGCACCAAGGCCACCGGCGGCAGCGCCAGCACCGAGTTGGTTTTGCCGGATCAGGTCCTTCAACTGCTCCATCATCTCAGTGGGTGACTGCCCGGTGGCTTGCTTCATGCGCCCGGATGCGCCGGTCATGTCATCAACGCGCTGGGCGCCTTCTTTGACGCCGGATGTGGCCTGGCCAAGAATGCCGCCCAGAATATCCATCAGGCCGCCACCGCCCTGCTGGCCACCCATTTGGCCTCCCTGCGCACCGCCCTGGCCACCCATCTGGCCCTGCAGCTTGCGCAGCATATCTTCAAGACCGCCGCCGAGACCGCCGCTCGGGGCGGCTTGGCCACCCCCCTGGCCGCCAGCGTGACCCGCGCCACCGCCAAGCTGCTTCAACAAATCGCCAAGCCCGCCCATGCCACCGCCTTGCGGTGCGGCGTGCTGCTGGTTGGGTTGTGAGCCGCCACCGACCATGCCGCCGAGTTGGCCCAGCAGATCACCAAGTCCACCGCCGCCACCACCGGCTTGAGGCCGGCCCTGAGCCGCGCCACCGGCCTGACCGCCCATCACCTGACCGAGCAGGTCGCCGAGACCGCCCATGCCGCCTCCGCCTTGCTGTGGGGCCTGTGGCGCTTGGCCGGCGGCACCCTTCATCATCATTTCGATCAGGCTTTTGGCATCGAACATGGGGGAAATCCTTACATCTGGGACCGGCGACACACGCGGTCCGCCTGCCGCATACGTAGGCGTTCACGGCATGACCTGCAACCGACCGGAGCCGGTTCGGCCCGCATCACACGCAAATAAACTTGCAACACTTCGGCCGATTTCTGCCAGGCGCGCGTTGGCACCGGCTTGGCACAGATCATCGCCGGCGCAGCGCGCAGGTGCCGAGATTTTGAGTTGCTGCTGTGACCCTGAATGTGATCCACTGCCAGCGACCGTTCAGTTTCCCGCCAAAAGGCGCCGCATGATCCTCGTCGGCCAACGAGCGCGTGTTGCGACCCGCTGATAAACAGTATCAACCCTGGATCGAGCGCAATGCGAGCCAACTCGAAACTGCGTTGGATGCTCTCGAAGCGCTGCCGAAATCACCCTGGCTGATGGGGGCAAAGCTGTCCCAACCAGATATCATGGCGGCGTGCCTGATCGGTTACTTGAAGTTGCGCGGCCTCGAGAGCTTTACGCCCGCCCGTTATCCAACACTCGCCAGGCTTGCGGATGCAGCCGAGGCCTTGCCAGCGTTTCAAGCAACCCGGCCAGCGGATCACGAAGTCATGCCCGAACAAGCGTAAGGCGCAAAGGCGCATGCGGCTCATCCACCGAACGCGGCCGCGCGGTGTTTGCGGGCCAATTTGTCCAACACCGCGTTGACGACTTTCGGCTCTTCGCCTTCGAAAAAGGCTTTGGCGATATCGACATACTCGCTGATGATGACCTTGGGCGGCACGTCGGGACGAAACAGAATTTCGAACATGCCGGCACGCAAGTTGGCGCGGACCGTCGCATCGATTCGATTCAGCCGCCACCCGCTGGCTAGCTGGGCGTCAAGCGCTGGGTCGATCTCAACTTGATGATCGACGACACCCCGCACAATCGCCTCGAACAGATCCCGATCCGCAAACGCAACCGTCTGATCCTCCGCGCCCGGGCCGAAGCGTTGCGACACGAATTCGTGGACCAGCTTGTTGATGTCGGTGCCCGCGAGATCCATCTGATACAAGGCCTGGACTGCCGCGAGCCGCGCTTGACTACGCACCATCGTCGACATGCGGACGGTGTCAGCCACGCCGTGCGGTTTGCTGGACGCCTTATCGGACGGAGCGCTGCTCATGCGCTCATCTCCTCGAAGGCGCGCGCATGGCGGATCAGCGACAAGCAGGCCCGCACGGCGTCGGCACCTTTGCCCTTGCGGCCACCTTCTGCGCGCTCACGGGCCTGGGCTTCGTTTTCGACCGTCA
>JAYSUN010000270.1:0-1751 GCA_043719045.1 Hyphomicrobiaceae bacterium
GGTCACCTCGGGCCCAGGCGCGACGAACGCCGTGACGGGGTTGACCGATGCCCTGATGGACTCGATCCCCATCGTCGTACTGACAGGCCAAGTGCCCACCCACCTGATCGGCAACGACGCATTCCAAGAGTGCGATACGGTCGGCATCACCCGCCCCTGCACGAAACACAACTGGCTCGTCAAAGACGTCAACGACCTCGCGCGCATTCTGCATGAGGCGTTCCACATCGCGCGCAGCGGCAGGCCAGGACCCGTCGTCGTCGACATCCCCAAGGACGTGCAGTTCGCCACGGGCACCTATGTCGCCCCGGCAGGCGCGGCCATGGCGCATAAAAGCTACCGCCCCAAACTGAAAGGCGATCAACCCGCCATCGCCAAGGCGATCGAGATCATGGCCACCGCCAAAAGGCCGGTATTCTATACGGGCGGCGGGGTCATCAATTCTGGCCCCAAGGCCAGCCAGCTTCTGCGCGAACTGGTGAAATTGACCGGTTTTCCGATCACCTCCACGCTCATGGGTCTGGGCGCCTATCCCGCGTCCGACAAGCAATGGCTGGGCATGCTGGGGATGCACGGCACTTACGAAGCCAACATGGCCATGCACGATTGCGACGTGATGATCAACGTCGGCGCGCGCTTCGATGACCGCATCACGGGGCGTATCGACGCGTTCTCGCCCAATTCCACGAAGATCCACATCGACATCGACCCGTCCTCAATCAACAAAAACGTCCATGTGCAACTGCCGATCATCGGCGATTGCGCTTACGTTCTCGAAGACATGCTGCGCGAGTGGAAGAACCGCTCAACGGGTGGCGATAAACCGGCCATCAAAGGTTGGTGGAAAGAAATCG
Source organism: Hyphomicrobiaceae bacterium (assembly GCA_043719045.1). Taxonomy (GTDB): domain Bacteria; phylum Pseudomonadota; class Alphaproteobacteria; order Rhizobiales; family Hyphomicrobiaceae; genus JABFRJ01. Next base: position 855 of record JAYSUN010000270.1, read on the forward strand.
AAGGCTGGCGCGCCAAACGCTGCCTCAAGTACAAGCCGATGCCGGACGTGATCATGCCGCAGTATGCCCTCGAGCGGCTCTATGCGCTGACCAAGGATCACGACTCCTACATCTCTACCGAAGTCGGCCAGCACCAGATGTGGGCCGCCCAGTTCTACAAATTCGAAGAGCCCAACCGGTGGCTGACGTCGGGCGGGCTCGGCACAATGGGCTATGGATTGCCGGCAGCGATCGGGGCGCAGATCGCGCATCCCAAATCGCTGTGCATCGACATTGCGGGCGACGCGTCGATCCTGATGAACATCCAGGAGATGTCGACGGCGGTTCAATACAAGTTGCCGGTAAAGGTGTTTATCCTCAACAACCAGTACATGGGCATGGTGCGCCAGTGGCAGCAGTTGCTGCACGGCAATCGCTACTCGGAGAGCTACACCGCTTCCCTTCCCGATTTCGTCAAACTTGCCGAGGCTTATGGCGGCGTCGGCATGCGTTGCGAACACCCAGCTGACCTCGATGACGCCATCCGCGAGATGCTGGCCGTCAAAGACAAGCCCGTGATATTCGATTGCCGGGTCGCCTCCCTCACCAATTGCTTTCCCATGATCCCGTCGGGCAAAGCGCACAACGAGATGCTCATGGGCGAAGACGTATCGGACGACGAGGTGGGCCGCGCCATCGGCAAAGAGGGCAAGGCGCTGGTGTGAGGTCGCGAGCGATGCCAATCGTCATGCGAATTGGCCCATTTCGCTTTTTCTTCCATAGCAATGAACGAAATGAGCCACCCCACATCCATGTTCAACATGACAGAGCACTGGCGAAATTTCGGCTTTCCCCGATTGGTCTCGCGAGAGCCAAATACTTCTCTGCACGTGAATTGAATGAGATTAGGCGACTGAT
>JAYSUN010000028.1:0-20610 GCA_043719045.1 Hyphomicrobiaceae bacterium
GCCGTTTGCAACGGATTCGAACGCCGTCGGATGAAACCACTGCCTCGACGGCCCCGATGTCTCTTTCGGAGACCGCGTCCTGTCAAGTGCGCCGCCGATCGCACGAAGGATGAGCGGCACCGCCGGCAGTGAGAACAAAGACATCGTAACGTGTGGCCGACGGCGCAGCCTCCTGAACGATCATTGAGGTCGCTTTACGAAAAGGGGCCGTCAAAATTGTACGATCCCGACTTCGCTGTGCGGACACACGATGTGTTACTTCGCTTTATCGATTCTGGTCATGGTGAACTGCCCGTTGACCTTGTCGAGGCTGATCTTGACGTTATCGCCGGGCTTGACCGCTTTGAGCATGGCCGGATCGGCGGCCTTAGGCCAGTTCCGCCTACACGACGCTCACGGCCGATGCGGTTGGAACCACACGGGTGAGCCGCCGACATAGACAATGGTTTCCAGCTTCGAGAAATCATAGGCCGCGGCGACAGTCGGCGGCTCGCCGCCGTGAAAGCCGACCATGAATTCAGATATTAGCGACGCCTCGTCGTGATGCTGCTTCAAGTAGTCGAACACGGGCATTGCAAAAATCTTCTCGAAGGCTGTCCTCCCAGTCTTGATCGAATAGATGAGGTCGTCGAGCGGTCGGGTAAAAATTGGACCGGCGAGCGCGAGGACGCTGGCACGGGCTGAGCCAGGAGCGCCGGTTTTCAAAGCCGCGCCCAAAGGCGTCAATGCGAAGCGTCCGCCCTCGCCTTCCGCCAGCAGGCCAAGGCTTGCAAGTGCGCGCATGAAACGGTGCAGCGACGGCGCGTGGACTTCGAGGGGCCCGGCAAGCTCGATGGCGCTTTTGGCGCCGGCCGCGAGTTGGTCCGGCAGTCCGAGCTTGGCGGCGGCGTAAACAATCCTCGAAATCCAGTAGGCGCTGCCCATCTCGATCAATTGCACGTGCAGAGGCAGGGCAGGCGCTGCAGCATGAGCGGTGGCGGGGGACATCGGGAACTCCCTGGTGCGGTGCGTTGTGGGGTTTGTCTTGCAACGAAATCTTATATGTGCCAAATTCATAACCAGGACCAACGAATAGATTTCATGCATCATGAATGAAATTGATCTGTCCCGTCTCGACCTCAATCTGCTCGTCACCTTCGAGGTGCTGATGACAGAGGGCAATGTCACCCATGCTGCCACGCGACTTGGCCGCACCCAGTCGGCGATCAGTCACGCCCTGGCGCGACTGCGCGAACAAGTCGGCGATCCGTTGCTGGTCAAGACGGCGCGGGGGATGGCACCAACACCCTTTGCCCAAAAGTTCGTCGAGGAGGTGCGACCAGTCCTGCGGACGATCCAGCGCATTGTGACGCCGCCCGAGCCGTTTCATCCCGCAACCAGCAGACGCCATTTCAGGCTGGCAGTGCCCGACTTTGTTCCGGCCCTCTTGCCGAAGGTCGTCGGGGTGATTCAGCGAACCGCTCCGGACGTCACTGTGGAATGGCTGGCGCCGAACATTCAAACACTAAAATCCGTCGCCGAAGGTGAGATTGATCTCGCCATTGTCAACTCCGCCAGCCCCGTTCCAGAAGGGGTGCAGCGGCAGGCAGCAGGTGGCGATGGGATCTCGTTGACGTTCGCGAGGAAAGGGCATCCCGCGATTTCGAACTGGGGGCTCGCAGCGTGGCTGCAGTGGCCACACATCGTCGTTCACTTGGGAGAGCCGATGAAAGGTCCTGTGGAAAGTGCGACAGACCGAAACAAGATCCAGCGTAAGGTGGGTGCGAGCGTGTCGCATTTCTCGCAAGTTCCGGCGCTATTGGCGGAAACGAATTTCCTGGCCACGATGACACCGCTCGTCATGGGCGACGACATCGCCCGCTATGAGCTTCATGCTCTCAAACCGCCTATTGACATCGGCACTGCGCGATTCTCCGTCGCGTGGAGCTTTCGGCTTTCGACCGATCCCGGCAACCTCTGGCTCAGAACAATCGTCAAGACACAGTTTGATATCCTGTCGACGCGAGCCCAGGCCGTGGAGATCGGCGGCCGTGGACGCAAAAAACAGCATCGGCGCTGAAAGCACCGATGCCGGCAATGGTCCGCGTTGTTCTGATGACTTTGTGCTCCGCCGTTAGGAGTCGGTGGGGTGCCGCGCTTACTTCGCGGGAGCAACCGGGAAGCTCCCGGTCGGCCCCATCGCCGTGAGCATGGCGACGACCTCGCCGTCTTTGGCCCAGACGAAATGGTTCGCGCCCGGCGGCTCGGTCCAGATCGTGCCCGGCGTGAAGGCCTTTAGTGCCGCCTCATCCCACGTATTGCCGAAACCAAAGTACGCCGCGCCGGAGATGACGACACTGGTCCGCCAGCGATCGGGGTGCGAATGTGGGGGGAACTTCATACCCGCCGGGATTTTGATCAGCATTGTATAGGGAGCAGCCTGGGTCGGATCCCCGGTCACCACTGAGACCGCCATGCCGGCGGTCCCCATCAGCCGCCACGGCGCCTTATCGACCATGACGATGACGGGCTGTTCAGCGGGTGCCGGCGCTTGGGCCAGGGCTGGCGCGGCGAGGCTGGCGACTTTGGCACCCAGCGAGGCTGACAGCTGGGTCGCCATGCCGGCGGCGCAACCCACGTCCAAGTGGCGCGTGCCTTGCCCAACACCGGCGCGGGACAGCACGGCATGATAGGTCGCCACCGGTGGGGCGTGTCACCGAGGTGGCTTGGCCCCGCCACGCCGCTTGCACCTGCTGAGATTGTAACGTCACCAACACCTGTACAGATTGAATTTACTTTGCCACCGCCTGATATCTCGCCGCCACCGGCCGCTGCTACGGCTCAAGCAGCGGTGTCACCGCCAAGCAATAACATTCTGTCGGCTGCCGCTGCATTTGCGCGAAGCGAGCCTTGGAGACGGGGCACACTGGGCGGCGGCTTGGCTACGCTTGCGCTCCTCATCGGCTTGGCCTCCGGGATCCAACGATACTGGGCCCAGCCGATCGAAACCGTTAACACGCCTGTGCTGCCGCTGCGCAACCAGAGTGGCGAGCTGTCACCGAGACCCTGCCAGTGATCGCGCGACCCGGCCCGCGAGTTTTTCAGCGACGGTGTGACCGACGACATCATCCATGCGCTGGGCCGCTATTCCGGCTTGCGCGTGATTTCGCGCAACTCGGTTCAGCAGTTCAAGCAGCGTGAGGCGCCGCCACGGGTCGTCAATGCCGAGCTAGGCGCGCGCTACGTTGTCACCGGCAGCGTGCGCGAGGCAGATGGACAGTTACGCGTCGCGGCGGAATTGAGCGACGCCTATACGGCGCGGGGTCTTGTGGTCGGAGCGCTTCGACCGCAAGGGCGGCGAGATCTTCGAGATCAAGGACAGCATTGTACAGAGGGTCGTCGGCGCGCTGGCCGTCAGGGTGACGAAATTCGAAAGTGACCGCACCGCCACGCGGCCACCCAGTCGGCGGGAGGCGTATGACCTGGTCCGGTTGGCAAGTTCCCTGGAGGTCAAGGTCGAGCGCGCTGGATCGGCATCACCTTGCGCAAGCACAGGGGCGGAATGGAAGAGGTATCTCTTGCCGTCAACGACCTTCCACGAACTCGGGTCGCCTACGAAGTTTTTGCCCGTAGCAATCCCGGTCGCGCACAGGCCACTGAACTGCTGCAGGTAGCGATCAGGGTCAGCGACGAAGGTAGCTTTGCTGTGTGCGCTTGAGAACAGATATCGGGCACCGTCAAAGTCGTGGCAACCGTAGTGTCAAACCCGCGCACCGCGAACGCGCACTCCAGGGTGAAGCCGTTCCCACAAAACGGATCGACGAAAGCGGAACAGCTTAGCAGGTCTTCCGCCAGTATGGTTTTTCACATCGTCCGTCGGCTCGACCAAGCCCATATGTTCGACCAGTCGCCGGAAGTTTTGTTTGTGCAGGTGTGGCCCAAGGATCGCTTCAACAGTCCGCTGCAACTCATACAGCGTGAAACGCTCTGGCATCAACTCGAATACAACAGGCCGAGATTTAATTTTGGTCCGCAAGCGGCTAATGGCCATGGCGAGGTTGCGGCGATGGTTTCCCAACATGGCAACACCTAGACCGACACCACCGTCTGAGCGCGCCAAAATGGATGCGGTATTGGATCGACGTTGCGCTTCCGTGAGCAAACCTGCTGCATGCAGCACATCGTAACGATCCAGAACCTTTTCCTCGTCCCAACCTGCACCATCAATCCCAAAAGCCATCCGAACGCGATCGGCCCTGCCGAGATCGGCCGATTCAGAGACTCCCGATTCGCCTGCGTCTGCCCAGTCTTGCAATCGCGGTTCAATCAGCCGTGTCAGGACTGACGGTTTACCGCGTCGCCAGTCTTCCCATGGCAAATAAGAGTACCAGCTCTGCCACTGCTCAGTGGTGTCTTTGCCGATATCAGCACCATGCGCTAACGCCAAATACCCGATCGACAGCATATTTGCCGTTGTATCGATTGGCTTTGATGTTCTGTCGGCAAGGCCGGTTTCGGCCGACACCGCGACAGTCTGCAGTTGCTCGATGTAGCCAAGTGCCAAACCAGTGTCACGCAGGGCACTTTCTCGTAGACTGTCTTCCAACGAGCCAAATTGTTCAGGACTGTAAAGCGCGGATGGCAAATGGGTGAGCGTACTTCCCGTACTCGGTCCCAGAACCACCCGCACGACTGGTTCGTCGTCCTGGACGGCGATAATGGCTGCAACAAGCTCGATTCCGACAGTCGATGTCTCAGAAGCACTGGCCCTGGGCATTTGTAGTCGAAGTGCTGGCGGCGGGGAGGCTAGTGGACGGGTGGTCGGCATAGTGAAATCCTCAGCCAAGCGGTGCAGCCTGTGACCCGCCTTCAAACGGAGAACTCCCTCAAACTTCAGGAGCATTCCCAACAATCCGCTTGAACCACTGCTGAACCAGAGAAACAGCTACGCAATAACATGGGTAATTTTATGATGCAGCGCAAGAAAAATCGCGCCGTTGTTAACCATCAAAACACCCTGCGCCGCGCGCGGTCACACCAGATGACTGATGCGTCGCTTAGTCGATGACCAGCTGAAACGGCCTGCCGCCGCTGGCTAAATCGCCGTCCCCGATGTCTTCGATTGCTGAAATCATCCGACCATTGCGACCCAAAATCTGATCAGCATGTTCGATCATCAGAATATTCGGTGTGGCCAGGATTGAAGCCTGTCGCAAACGCTGAGCCAGATCATCTTCGGCCAAATTCGGGCGAACCACCGAGGCCGCAATGTAGGCTGCCGCGGTCGAGCGGCTAATGCCCGCGAAACAATGCAACAGCAACGGCGCCTGCTGATCCCATACTCGGGCGAATGCGATGATGGCTGCGACATCCTCCGGGCTCGGCGGGGTCAGGTCGCGGTAGCTGACCACGATATCATGAAAGTGTCGTTTCAAATGCTGGTCCGCGTGAAGATGAGGCGGGGTCGCCGGTGTCGCATTTCCCGGCGACAACAAGGAGATCAATCCTGACGGCTTCAGCCGCAGCGCCTCAGCCGGAACGAGTTGCAATGGACAAACATGGAGCGTTGGCAATCGAAACTCCCCTCAGCGTGCCAATGCCTCAAAACGCGCGAGAAACTGGGCGTGCGCCGCAGCAGCCGGCAACGGCAACAGTTGATTTAACCTCGCCGACAAGCGCGCGCCGATCGTCGGTTTGCCGAAGAACTGCTCAGCTTCAGTTGAAGCAAAGCCTGCGAGAACAGTCGCCTCAAAAAACGCCGCAATTCTGTCCGCAAGCTTGATTGTCTCGGTCACGCCAATTGGTAGCGTGACGGGTAAACCAAAACGCAAATGAATGGCTCCTAGAAGACGAAGTTCAAAGGCCTTGTAGTCAAGCCCGACGGCGATCTTGAATGGACTGATCAGATCGCCGATGACATACTCTGGCGCATCATGGAGTAGGGCCGCAAGCTGCCAATCCCGCCGCCAACCGGGCTGTAGCTCTCGGGTGATCTCCTCGACAATCAGGGCATGCTGGGCAACGGACAGAGCATGATCGCCGATTGTCTGACCGTTCCAACGGGCGACCCGGGCCAGACCATGCGCAATGTCAATTATCTCGATATCGAGGGGCGTTGGATCCAGAAGATCCAGGCGCCGCCCGGAGAGCATGCGTTGCCAGGCGCGGGGTGGCGGTAACGTGGTCATTTGAAACGATGTGCAAAGGGTTGCATTTGATTGCCGTTGAATTGCGAGCCGCGACTGGAAGAGATGAAGCATGGCGCACCGATTCGATTCAGTAGCATGCCGTGTGCACTCAATCACATCACACGCCGTGTGCTCCACGCAAACCAAACGGCAATGAGTGCTAACCCAATCGAAAGGACGCGCCGAAGCGTGCGCTGTCGACCTGGACGTTCGAGAAAGGGCCTCAGACCACTGGCGAGTAAAACGATCGAGACGTGGACAGCCGTTGCAACACCTACATTCACTACAGTTAGGAGAAGTGTTTGGCTGAGCCATGGTCGCGTGGCGTCAACAAATGTCGGGAGCATTGCCAAGTAGAATATTGCAGCCTTCGGGTTGAGTAAATTCGTGATCAAACCTCGCGCGAAGTACCCCATGGCATTTTCGACGTGATTGACTTCGTTGGGTGACATTTCGTCAGCGTCCCGCCACCCTTCGACCGCCAGCCACAACTAATAACCGATGCCTGTCCACCGGAGGACATCATAGATGACAGGTACGGCGATGATGACGGCGGACAACCCTAATGCTGCGGCAAAACCAACGATCATCAAGCCCAGAGCAACGCCCAGCGCCGCGGCAAAACCCGCCTTGCGGCCCGAACTCAATGACAGCACGGCCAAATAGGCCATGTTAGGCCCGGGTGTAAGTTCGATGATTAGGCTGGTGCCGGCAAACGCTGCCAGCGTCGCGCCCGAGACGATGGATAAAGGTGCAGACATCCCGGCACGCCTTCCAATATCATCGATGCTCGGGTGTTGCTATGCCAGCAATTCGGTGCGGTCGGCAATCAGCCTCTGGGCTGTGATGATCGTGCCGTGGCAGCTTTTGGAGATGTGCCTTGCTGTGACACTACGGTCGGTTCGATGTCATCCAAGAGACTGAGATTGCCTGCCTCAGCTGCAATCAAGACTGGGCGCAGTTCATTGCCATTGGAGCCCCATAAAGCCCTGCGGCAAATCTCCATCACCGAGTCATCGCGCATCGCCCGATCCGCAAGGGAACGGCGGTTGGCGTTTGCCGCGGCCACCAGTACGGGATCACCAGACCGCAAATCTGCGAGCGTATCGATAATCGCCATTACGGATTCTCGCCGACCAGAGGCGCCAAAAAAGGCCCAATTCATTTCGAGAACCTCGGGTTGACCGTGAAATTTCAGTTGATACACCGGCTTGGCACGAACTGAAGCTGTCTTGTCGATCTCACCGGCCCGGGCGGGCCATAGGGCCGTGAGGCGATCCAATTGTGGCTTCCAATCGGGCCGGCCCGAATACAAGATCGCGCGCACAAGTTGCATGGGCTGCTCGCCCGGCCGACTTTGAAACACGGGAGCCAACCGGTCAATAACCTTGGCATCCTCCGCAATCAATCCAGCCATAAACGCGATCAAGGCTAGTCGTTTCGTGCGCTCATCTGTTTGGTTCTGCGCGAGTAACGCCTCGATGATTGTCGGGATGTGTTCCTCGACTGCGCCTTGATAGTAGGTCTCGACAATTGCTGCGACCGCTTTCGGAGTCAGATGCCCTATCGGATTTTGAGCCTGCACAGGCGCCAAGCCTGACCATCCGATCAGTGATGCCGCACTTACGGTGCGGAAAATACGCCATCCGTTGCGCTTAATCATGACCTTCACCAAACACTCACAACACTTTTGATAAAGGTTATTTTACCTCGCTTAAGAAACTCCTAATACCAGCCCGCGGAAATCATGACTCTTTCCTCTTGGGGGCTGCGGGCTAGTATTCTCTTTTCTTGGCGCGCGTATGCCCGGCCACCCCCACGCGCGTATCCCAATCCACACACGTCAGTGTTTGTGCGGATTGGTATAACGCAGTACGGTTGCCACTTCATCTTGGGGCTGCGGCCCGGCGAAGCCGATCATTGATGGCCTCGCCAAGTCCCATCTCCGGAATCGGCATAACGGCTATCGTTGCGGCGCCGGTCGCATCGAGCTTCCGCAGCGCGGCAAACAGATGTGCTGCAGCCTCCAACAAGTTGCCGCGGGGACTGAGATTGAAAACCATTGCGCCAGCGTCCAGGGTTTGCCGCCCCGGCGTTTCGGGCCCAAATGTAAGCCATGCTTCACCGTCCACGATCGACTCGGCATCTAATCGCAAGTTCGCGCGCGGGGCATAGTGGCTAGCGAGTTGGCCAGGCGACATCGGTTTTGCAGAGTCATCACTCCTAGCCCTCAGGATCGGCGTGCCCAGAACTGCGGTCAGGTCTTCGACGGTGACCGCTCCCGGTCGCAGCAGGCGCACGTATTGGCCTGTCACATCAATCACGGTCGACTCCAAACCGACCTCCGCCGCCCCGCCATCCAGAATGATTTTCAGGACATCGCCGAGATCGGCAGCAACGTGGGCTGCAGTTGTTGGACTGACATGACCAGATAAGTTCGCGCTGGGAGCCGCAATCGGCGAACGCACAGCTGCCATCAATTGCATTGCAACCGGGTGTGCCGGACATCGCAAAGCAATCGAATCAAGCCCAGCCGTTGCCAAGTGCGAAATTGGGCAGTCGGGTGTCCGTGGTACAACGATCGTTAAGGGCCCCGGCCAGAACGCAGCAGCAAAGGCCTTGGCGCGTGCATCGAATACACCAAAGCGCTCAGCGACGGCCAACCCTGGCACATGCATGATCAGGGGATTGAAAGTCGGGCGTCCCTTGGCCGAGAATATGGCTGCCACGGCTAAGTCGTGGGTAGCGTCCGCGCCGAGCCCATAGACAGTCTCGGTTGGAAACGCAACAAGACCACCTTGGCGCAGATAGCGCGCGGCGACGGCGATGGCTTCTGGGGTGGCGTTGATAATCGACATGATGTCTCGTAACGATCGAACCTCCCGATTGGCAACCCTGATCATGTTGAGCCAGCCATATGCCGACTAAGAGACTCCACAGGCGGTGGCGTCACACCTACGACGAAGCTTCGTTTGATCGAACATCAAGCAGGTTGGTGACTAAAAAATAGGCAAAACGACTATTTTATAGGCTTTCGCTTTTCACGCGATGTGCCTATGACGGTTGCACCAAGCGACCACGCGCCTGGCGAGGACGACATGAAAAAAATCGAAGCGATCATTAAACCGTTCAAGCTCGATGAAGTGAAAGAAGCGCTTCAGGAGATCGGTTTACAGGGGATCACGGTCATTGAAGCCAAAGGCTTTGGCCGTCAGAAAGGCCACACGGAATTGTACCGTGGCGCTGAGTATGTTGTAGACTTCTTGCCCAAGGTCAAAATCGAAGTCGTGCTCAGCGACGAAATGTTGCCAAAAGCGATCGAAGCTATTCAGCGTGCAGCAAAGACCGGCCGCATCGGGGACGGCAAAATCTTCATTTCCGCGGTCGAGGACGCCATCCGCATCCGAACCGGCGAAACGGGAGCTGACGCGATTTGATCTCGTCTGACATCAAGAAAACCGCCTGCGCCACAGCTCCTGCCCTCGCAGGTCAGGTGACGCAGGCATCGTGTTGAACACAGGGCCACAAGAGGGGACACCGACGATGGCTAAAGCGAAGACCGCCGAAGACGTTATGAAAATGATGAAGGACAAGGATGTCAAGTTTCTGGACATCCGCTTCACTGACACCAAAGGCAAAATGCAGCACGTGACGGCTGATGCGTCGTGTGTCGATAAAGACATGTTTACCGACGGTTACGCCTTTGACGGTTCGTCGATTGCTGGCTGGAAGAGCATTGAAGCCTCAGACATGACGCTAATGCTCGATCCCGCGACAGCACACATCGATCCGTTTTTTGCGCAGACAACAATGGCGATCTTCTGCGATGTGCTCGAGCCGTCGACGGGCGAACCGTATGAGCGTGATCCGCGCTCGATCGCGAAGCGCGCTGAAGCGTACATGAAATCGACGGGCGTGGGCGATAGCATTGTATTCGGCCCGGAAGCCGAATTCTTCATCTTCGACGACGTCAAGTTCACGTCAGACCCTTACAACACCGGTTTCAAGCTCGACAGCGCCGAACTGCCGTCGAACATGGGCACCGACTACGAGATGGGCAACCTTGGCCACCGTCCCCGCACCAAGGGCGGGTACTTCCCGGTGCCGCCGATCGACAGCTGCCAGGATATCCGCTCGGAAATGCTCTCGGTGATGGCCGAGATGGGAGTCTCGGTCGAAAAGCACCATCACGAGGTTGCTGCCGCTCAGCACGAACTCGGCATCAAGTTCGGACCGATGGTCACGCTCGCCGATCACATGCAGATCTACAAGTACGTGATTCATCAAGTCGCTCAGGCCTATGGCAAGTCGGCCTGCTTCATGCCGAAGCCGATCTTCGGCGATAACGGCTCAGGTATGCATTGCCACCAATCGATCTGGAAAGATGGCAAGCCGGTGTTTGCTGGCAACAAGTATGCGGATCTGTCGGAAACATGCCTGTTTTACATCGGCGGTATTCTGAAGCACGCGAAGTCGCTGAATGCTTTCACCAACCCGACCACCAATAGCTATAAGCGATTGGTGCCGGGCTACGAAGCCCCAGTATTGCTGGCGTATTCCGCGCGCAACCGTTCGGCCTCGTGCCGCATCCCGCACGTGACCTCGCCGAAGGCCAAGCGCATCGAGATCCGCTTCCCGGATCCGGCTGCAAACCCCTACCTCGCATTCGCTGCGATGTTGATGGCTGGCCTCGATGGTATCGCCAACAAGATCCACCCGGGCGATCCGATGGACAAGAACCTGTACGATCTGCCGCCGGCCGAACTGGCGAAGATCCCGACCGTCTGTGGCTCGTTGCGTGAAGCGCTCGAGGCAATGGACAAAGACCGTGAGTATCTCAAGAAGGGCGGCGTGTTTACCGACGAAATGCTCGATGCCTACATCGAACTGAAAATGGCCGAAGTCGAGCGCACCGAAATGACACCGCACCCGGTCGAGTTCGACATGTATTACTCGGTCTAAGTCTGAGAGTGACGGGAGCAAACATACGCTTTGCTTCCAACCATCTCATCTGTAAGAGCCTCAAACAGTCCTGCAGCGCTTGCTGTGGGACTGTTTTGTTTGGGTCAACTGACCAGCGCCCAACGTTGGTGTGAGTGCGCAATGTTCGCGGATGACGCTGCCCCCAGCATCACTCAACTGGATTTATCGAAACTTTGATCGGTCCAACCAAAAACCGTGCGTGCTTCGATCTCTGCAATGTTGTCTGGCCGCGGGAATGGGTCGGGTGTCGCTGTACTCGGAAGGCGCGGACGGCCAATCTCGGCAAAAAACCTATCGAGCCCTCCAGGCGTCATGATCCACAGAAAGGTCATCGGCTCGCGATTTGGATTGAGGAAGTGGTGTTTCCGACCACGACCAATGTAAACTGTTGAACCGCGCATGATGGGATGCTCGCTCCCGTCCAATCGGGCGATGCCGCGGCCATCAAGAACATGGATCATCTCTTCGTTGTCGGCATGCGTGTGTTCGCGGATAAAGCAGCCGGGGGCAATCGTCTGGGTTCCGATGGAGAGGTTGGCTGCGCCGCCCGTTATCGTTTGCGAAAGAATGTTACGGATAAACCCGTTTGCGGGTACGGGCTGCCAATACATCTCACCGCCATCGGGGCCGATCACAAAAGCGCGGCTTGGGTCTTCGGTGCTCATCAAGCTCTCCAACGTCACAACGCCCCACCAACTGTCTGGCTATTGATCACAAGTTGGAACCGATGGCCATTCGCATATGCCCGGAGATGGTCCCGACCGACAGCGGTGGGCCTATTGATCGGCAAAGCCGGTCTGCGTGTCAAAAAGAACAAAGTCGGTCTTCTCTAGGCAATCATGGTTGGCCGCGACACGTGCCACCGGGAAAACCGATAAAATGCCTTGGACCGTTTTAACCGAGAGCGAACCGCGATATGGCAATAGTGTGCCTCGCAGGTATTTCTCGACCGTTTGCCTGGCAGGGGGCGCTTCATGACGCAGATGGTAATTTGGATGCTCGGAATTGCTTTTTCCGCAGGCGCAATGGTCGTGACTACGTCGACCGAGGCGTATGTGGGACAATTCGCACTCGCAACTGTCATTGTCGCATTTATCACCATTTCTGGCATTCGCGACCACAACGCTGCAGCGGCTGAAGGCCAACATCCATCATTACAATCTGCCACCATTGCTCGTCACATGGGACTCCTTTGGGCGTGGGCCGCAGTTTCGGTCGTCCTCATTTATTCGCTCGTCATCACCGCCTGGACCGCCTGGTTCGCAAGCTTCTTGATCCTGGTTATGGGGGCTGCTGTGTGCATGTTTCTTGCAAACATCCTAGTTCGCGACGCCGCGCAAGACGAAGTCGACAGCCGCGTGGTCACGATGGTTCATTGGATCGCCAGGCTTCAGTTTGGTGCGACCTGTCTGGCAATCGGCGGACTCATCGCCATCGGTAAGTTCTCAGCGAGCGCCTTTGGCGGCGAGGCAAAATGGGCCGCCGTCAACGTCATGTTGTGTATGGCAATCGGTCTGGCAGGATTGTCGGGTTATGCCATCGCGCAAGATTCGTCCGCAGCCCCATTAGAACTGGAGCCTGAAACGCCAAAAGCGACAGTAAAGCGAATCTCACGAGGCAGTTCTGTCAGCGCTTAGTGTTTCAGCTCAGTCGATATCTTCGACTTTGATGCTGCCGGCACCCTTCATACGGGATGCCAACGTCGCCTCGATAAACATGTCGATCTTGCCATCGAGCACGCCGGACGTATCCGACGTCTGAACGCCGGTCCTTAGATCTTTGACCATCTGGTAGGGTTGCAACACGTACGAGCGAATTTGGTGGCCCCAACCGATATCGGTTTTACCAGCCTGCTCGGCACTGGCCTTCTCTTCTCGCTTCTTCAGCTCCAGCTCGTAGAGTCGCGCCTTCAAACGCCGGAACGCAATTTCGCGGTTCTGATGCTGTGAACGCTGTTCCTGTGCAAAAATAATGATATTCGTCGGCTTGTGCACCAAACGCACGGCCGATTCCGTCCGGTTTACTGACTGACCACCAGCTCCTTGTGAGCGGGTAAACGACATTTCTACATCAGCCGGATTGATCTCGATCTCGATGCTGTCGTCAACGATTGGATAGACGGTGACTGATGAGAACGATGTGTGGCGTTTGGCATTGGAATCGAACGGCGATATCCGCACGAGACGGTGGACCCCCGCTTCGGTCTTGGCCCAGCCGTAGGCGTTTTCGCCCTTGATCTCGAGGGTCGCGCCTTTGATGCCGGCTTCATCGCCCTCAGCGAGATCAATCAATGTCACCTTGAATCCACGGCGCTCAGCCCAACGCGTATAGAGCCGCAGCAGCATCTGTGCCCAATCCTGGCTCTCAGTGCCGCCAGCGCCGGCATGAACCTCAAGGTAAGTGTCCATCCCGTCAGCTTCGCCGGACAAGAGAGCCGCGACTTCGCGCGTTTTGGCTTCACCAGCCAATTTGGCGAGCGCTGCCTCACCTTCGACAACCGTAGCCTCGTCCTTTTCGTCGTGCCCCATTTCGATCAAAGTGATGGCATCATCGAAGGCGCGCTCAAAGTCCGTGTAGGCCTTCAAAGTTTTATCAAGCGATTGCCTCTCGCGCATGACTTTCTGCGCAAGTTTTGGGTTGGCCCAAAGGTTCGGGTCCTCAGCTCGCGCGTTCAGCTCGGCAAGCTTCTTTTCCGAGGCTTCCGGGTCAAAGATACCTCCGAAGCAAGGAGATGGACTCTTTGATATCATCTGCGTGTTTTTGGGCTTCGGCGCGCATGGCGGACTCCGGCGGGCAATTGTGTCAGTTAGGCCTGCCTATATCTGCTTCGCCGGCCTGCGGCAAATACCCGGCGTCTGGGTACCCGGCGTCTGGGTACCCGGCGTCTGGGACCAAAGTCGAGACCCGACAGTTTCGCGTCGAGTGAACTCCGTTGGGTCGCGCAAAAAGCTTGGCCCCACCTGCGCGTCATCTCGGCAGTCGCTGGTCATTTCTCCACAGCGCTTTTGTGGCGTTATTGCGTCTTATTGAACACGTCGGTGCGCCACGCAGCGTCAGGCTTGGCCGCAGGTGCTGCGATCGCAATCGATTGCCGTGGGGCTGCCGCAGCAGTTGCCACGGGATGTTTACGGCTGTGCTCTTTGAGATCGTTAAGCAGTGCTTCAACGAGTGGCACGTTGGTCTGTGCGGCGTGCAGTTTGCGAGCCCAGGTATCACGCGCGTTGCCGGTGCCGACCATGACGACGTAGGAATACGCCGCACCATTGGCAAACTGAATGCCGCCAGTCGTCCATGTATCGACGGTGGCATCGGCGTCCGTCGTCGTCGAGGTCCCCGTTTTGGCAACATGTAGACGCAGATCTGGCCGCCCCTCCGCACACCAGTGAGCAAGACCTCTCAGCGTGCCGTGAGCACTGCCACCGCTGCGATGGCAGAGGGGAGCTGATAGCAGAGCTTTCAACATCGCATGGCTCTCATTGCGAATGATTTTGTTTGGTACAATTGCGCGTTCGCTGATCTCAGCTTTATCTGCGGCATCGAGTCGGGTGTAGTCAAACGCCCGGACCAGGGTTGGAGCCCGCACGGCCTTGTGGCCCTGGTTGGTCAAGGCCGCGAGGACGACGCCAGACATATGATGCACGCGGCGAGGGGAACCCGCGATCAACCCTAGTACAGCCGCGGTCGAGGGTGGCGTGCGTTCGCCAACTGCGTCCAGTGGCGGCAACGTCAAACCAAGACCGTCGATGATCCGCTTGACTCGGTCCTGGCCAACTTGCGCGGTACGGGCAATGAGCGGCGCATTCAGCGAGCATGCGAAGGCCACGATTGCGCGACGCTGTCCGACAGACGTGCCGCTGCCTTTGACGCACGTATCGTTAATGCCGCCAGGCGCGTTGGGGTCAGAGTAAAGTGTGCCAGGCTGGTCGCGGCCCTCATTGGCGATGGCAATGGCAGAGATGATTTTTCCGGTTGAGGCGATATGACGGGCTTCCCGCGTGGGTTCGTAGCGGCCGGTCTTGGCGTTGCGCGCAAAGGGTGAGCCAAAGTACGGCGCACTCTCGCCCGATTCGTAATAGCGGACGATTTCGCCTTTGGCGTCAGCTGCGACCACGACCACATGTGGCATGCGCTTGTCGGCACTGACTTTGGCTGGATCGACGGTATAGCCCGGGTTAAATTTACTTTGCTCCTTGGTCTCGAGGATGCCAAGTTCGCGTTTGATCTTTTCATGGAAGGCGAGATTTTCGACGGCGTCGAGCGTGGTGGTGACGCCACGGACGTGATCGCGCCAGCCAAAACCATAAGACTGCTTCATCTCTTCGCGCAGGCCAAATCGCGCAGCCGGGAGCAGCACGTTGGCGCGGATGGCTGGGTTGGCTTGAGCGCGCTTCGCCATCGCAGGCGCGTGTTGATCAAGAGCTTGTTGCAGGCGCGGCTTCACTTTCGGATCGGGCGGCCCGCCGGCCATCTTGACTAGTTCGAACATTGCGTCTTTGCGCGTGGTGTCGTCAGAAATCAAATTCTGTGCGCAGGACTGGGCGCGCACCTCCGTGATATACTTCCAGCGGTCTTCACGCACCGCATTGAGTTTATCGCTGCCGGCCAAAAGAATAATCGGCTTATTGACAGCCGAGGCGAGCACGAACTGCTGTGCCGGAGTGAGGTCAGCCGACGACGCGCCGAACACGATCTGACTGGTCACTTCGACACCATGGAGGGATTGGCCGCCAGTACGTTGCGCCAGCCAGATATGGTTGGCAGCCCACTGCTTCAAAGGTGTGATATCGCCCCCCTTGGTCAATTCCTGATAAATAACCGGCGCCAGCCACCACTCCTTCAACTTGCGGCCAAGTTTGGTGCCACCACCTTCTGAGGCTGACGGAGGCGTGCCATAGATAACGCGAGCGAACTGCATCGGCAGCGTCGAGCCACCGACACCAAGCACTGGGCGCCTTGATGCAATCGAGCGCTTGATCGAGGTGTAGGGAATTTTCAGCACGCCATAGAGGTCGATGCCATAAGGATTCAGCGGACCACCGAGATAGCGGTCCTCATGGAACACGAGGCATTTCCAATACCAATCCGGGACCTCGCGGACCGGGATGGATTTATGATCCGGCGTTGCCGTGTAGTCGCCGAGTTCGATGGACTTGTCTGTGTAGTTCACGTCCTGTTTGCTATCGAGGCGCGGATCAAAGGTGCCAACGAATGCGCCGGTCGAATCATATACGGCGGTCGCGACCCAGCGTTCGGCGTCGTAACGGAGTTTTTCGCCCAGATAATACTGGCCAACGATGCCGCGGATGGGTGCAACCACGTAGACGAGAACCACTGCAAATACGGCATAAGCTGCCACGGCAGTGAAAACATAGCGCAGGGGCCCGATGCGCGGATTGAAGATCACGCCCTGCGCGAAAAATCGCACCAGCAGCAACGGAACGGCCAGTGCCAGCTCCAGTGCGTGGAAGATAAGCCGAACGGGATGCATAATGCCACCTCAACCGGGCAGGTGACCCAGCCTATCAAAGGCGGTACCTGCGATTTGTGGCGGCTCCCGGGAGAGACTGTGGCAACCCAATGGTTTCCATCTCAACTACTCGCTTTCGCTATCGGCCGCGAACACGGAAGGCACGCTGGGGGAAGGTTGCGGTCGTACGCCAGGAATTTGTCGAGTCAGCCTGCGCCACGGAGGCTGCCGAATCGGCAGCGGCCACCGGTCCATAGCGGGCTCCATTTCCGTAACGCCAAATAGCGGCTCCCGCGGCGCGCCAATGGATCGAATGAGCACCGCCAATCAATTCCGCGGCCAAAGACCATCACCGGTTTGGCTGTAGGAGTTCCAATGCCACTCCCCGCTCGAATTTGGCGCAACGAATAACCAGAGTCGTTTTCACACTCGCAACATTCGGGGCGGCCGTCAGATCTTTCAGGACAAAGTCCTGAAAGCTTGGCAACGTTGGAGCAGCACACTTGAGCATATAGTCGGTCTCACCGGAGAGCATATAGCTCTCACGAACGATGGGCCATTTGAGCATCCGATTCTCAAACGCCCGCAACTCAGGTTCGGATTGATTGTGCAGTCCGACCATGGCAAACGCTGTCACCTCAAATCCGGCCATGGCTTCGTCAAGCGCCGCAAAATATCCGCGAATGATGCCGGATTGTTCCAACACACGAACACGACGCAGACATGGCGGCGGCGTGATCCCGACTTGAGACGCCAGTTCGACATTGGTCATCCGGCCGTTAGCCTGCAAAGCCTTGAGGATACGCCAATCCGTCGCATCGAGGGCCATGGGCATGTGTCATAACCATTTCAAAGCCTGTCGTGTTCCACCGAATCAGAGATATCATCGAGGCGATCGGGAACGCGTACGGTGCCGGGCACAGCGTTAGCAATGGGCTAGATGCTGGCCTGGGTTAGATAGAGTCTCAGTTGGCCGCGATTTAGCCTAAGTTCACTGGCACTGCGGATGCGCAAGTGAGGGGGTAAGGTGGCAACAGGGAAGGCAACGCTGGGACATTCGCCTCGGCACGGGCCGCTCAACGGCTTGACGGCTTGGTTGATCACCGATGGCAAAGCCGGGATGGACGTCCAGGCCCACGGCGTCGCAGATGCACTCGGTTTGCATGCGATCATGAAGCATGTCGCTCCTTCCGGCGCATTCAAGTTTTTTGCCCCTTATGCGCCGGTGGCTCCAAGTGAGAATTTCGGCTTAACTGGCGCGCTATTTGCCCCGCCGTGGCCGGATGTGGCGATTGCAACCGGGCGATTGTCGATCCCGTATCTGCGCGCGTTGAAACGCCGGGCAGGCCTTGCGACCTATACAATCATCCTGCAGGATCCAAAGACGGGCGGCCGATCAGCTGATCTGATCTGGGTTCCAGCCCATGATAAGCTGCGCGGCGCCAATGTCGTGACGACGCCAACGGCGCCACATTCGTTCACATCTGATAGGCTGGCGAGCATCCGCGCGCATGTGCCGCTCAGTATTGCCGCTTTGCCCGGACCGCGCGTGGCGGTTATCCTCGGCGGCAAAAACGGCATCTACAAATTCACCGACGCTTGTGATGACCAATTAGAGAAATCCCTTCAGTCGTTGGCTAAGCTGGGCGTCAGCTTCATGATCACGCCATCACGGCGGACACATCCACGACTCCTGAAGGCGGTCGATACAGCGACAACCGGCGCGCCCCGAATCCTTTGGAACGGTGAAGGCGCAAACCCCTACCCGGATTTTCTGGCGCATGCCGATGCGCTGGTGGTAACGGCTGACTCGGTCAACATGTGTGGTGAAGCAGCGGCAACCGGCAAACCGGTTTACATATTTACGCCATCCGGCGGCTCCCCGAAGTTTGACCGCTTTCATTCGGGCTTGCGCGATCATGGGGCGACGCGCCCGCTGCCCGCGGCATTGGACCGTCTCGACACTTGGGCCTATGATCCGCTGGATGCAGCGCAGCTGATTGCAGCCGAAGTCGAGCGTCGGTGGCAACGACGGCAGACGATGCTACGGCCTGTGCCGCACTTACAGACTCGAACGAATGCCTGAGTGAATTATAGTCAAAAAGGAGACTTGGCCGATGGCACATCTCAATCTTGATATGCTGCGCGCGGCAAAGGTCGAAACCGCGCCATTCCAGTACACCATCCTCGAAGGCTTTCTCGGTATCGAAACCGTGCGGCAGATCAATGCCACCTATCCGAAGATCGACAAAGGTGGCTCATACCCTGTCGAGAGCTTGGATCAGAATATGGCGATCAAAGCCGTCATCGATGAGTTGGATGGCCCCGCCTTTGAAGCTTTGATCGCGGAAAAATTCAATGTCGATCTCGCAGGCAAGCCGAAGATGTATTCGCTGCGCGGCTATACCCGGGCGAAGGACGGTTCGATCCACACAGACAGCAAAGACAAGATCATCACGGTGCTGTTGTACTTGAATGAGAACTGGCAACAACCGGGTGGTCGGCTGCGCATTCTGCGGGATGGCAAGAACGTCGACAGTTTTGCCGCTGAAGTGCCGCCCGACAACGGCACTCTGTTGGTGTTCAAACGGTCAGACTCATCCTGGCATGGGCATCGTCCGTTTGAAGGTCAGCGCCGGTCGCTGCAGATGAACTGGATGACCAGCGAAGGCAGCAAAGGCTTTCACGCGATCCGCCATAAGATCTCAGCCGCAGTGAAAAAGCTGACCACGGCTTGACCTAATCCTTTGGACGCCATCAGCGCCTGACGCTGGAACTGTAACGACGAGGCACGGCACCACTGCACTCTTGGATCACATTGCTTCTTCAATGAAGATTGGGTCAATCTGACCGCTCCAAGGTCCATTGTACTTAGCGAGCAAGACATCTGAGACCGAATGGCCGGAGCGCACGATTTCAGATAACGGCGCCAAATAGCGAGTCTCGTCTTGGCCAGCTGCATTCACCCTTTGGCGACGTGCTAAACCAGCTTCGGCGATTGCCAAAGTCTGTGAAGCTACATCACGGATGGTGCCGGACCGAAACGGCATTGCGAGGCCTGCGCGCGGTACTGTTGCCCGCATTGTATCGCGTTCGGTCTGGCTCCAGGACTTCACCAGTTCCGTGGCTGCGTCTAAAGACGCCTGATCATACAGCAATCCGACCCAAAAAGCTGGAAGAGCGGCAATCCGCGCCAATGGCCCGCTGTCAGCTCCGCGCATTTCCAGAAAGCGTTTCATGCGAACATCGGGAAACAGCGTCGTCATATGGTCTGACCAGTCGTCGATGGTTGCGACCAAACCAGTCAAGCTCTTGTCGCCTCGGACCTGAGCGAGTTTGCCCGCCATAAAATCCCGGAAAGAAGCGCCCGCAACATCGATGTAATGCTCGTCGCGATAAATGAAATACATCGGTACATCGAGGGCATAGTCGACGTAACGCTCAAAGCTCATGCCGGGCTCAAACGCAAATGGCAGATTGCCCGAACGCTGATTGTCGGTGTCCAACCAAACGTTGCCGCGAGCCGTTTGATAGCCATTCGGCTTACCATCCGTAAACGGCGAGGCCGCAAACAACGCCTGGGCAATCGGTTGCAGAGCGAGCGAGACTCGCAGTTTTTGCACCATGTCGGCTTCGGTCGCAAAGTCGAGGTTCACCTGAATCGTACAGGTGCGGTACATCATATCGAGACCGCGGCTTCCGACCTTTGGCATGTACTTGGACATCACGCCATAACGACGCTTCGGCATTTTCGGCATCTCGGCCAAGGCGTGCTTCGGCGTGAAACCGAGACCCAGCATTCCGATGCCGAGATCGGCGCCGATCGCACGCACTTCTTTCAGGTGCGCATCCGTCTCTGCCCAGACGTCGTGAAGTGTCTCGACCGTTGCACCTGACAGTTCAAACTGCCCACCAGGTTCCAGACTGACCGTGCCGCCAATTTCACCGTCCGGTCGCTTCAATGCGATGATGTGATCACCCTCTGTGATGGCT
>JAYSUN010000271.1:0-4733 GCA_043719045.1 Hyphomicrobiaceae bacterium
TCGCATTAGCAGGTCTTGTGTCGGCGGCCGGTAAGCCGAAGATGTCGACGGGTCAGACGCAGCAGTACAATGGCACACAGCCGAAACCTGCGACGCAGGCGCCAGAGGGAGCATTGCCCCGACCAGTCCAGGACATGGTCGAGGCGATTATGACCGCCGTTCGGTCAGGCCGTATCGAAGATATGAACGACGCCCTTGACTGGAATGAACTGAAACCGGAGCTGGGCCCAGATCCAATTCCGGACCCAATTGGGTATTGGAAATCGCTGTCAAAGGATGGGCGCGGGCAAGAGGTGCTGGATGTCTTGGGTGCACTACTGACCACAAAACCGGCCGTGGTTCCTTATGGAAGAGATATAGAAAACAATCGGTTATACGTCTGGCCACACTTCGCTGAGGGATCGTTGTCCGGACTGCAGGGGCCTGACGCCGACCTGTTGGCCAAACTGGCGCCGGCCGATGCCATTGCGGCGATGAAAGCTGAAGGGCGCTTTTTTGGTTGGCGGTTGATGATTGGCCCAGACGGCACCTGGCACTCTTTCAGATTTGGCAAGTAGACCCCGCCTGGTGAAACCGAAGTTTCTCTCTGGTTGATGAACCGAAGTCCGAAGCCGTGGATGTTTCGCACGGCGAGTGTAGCAGCACAGCCGCGGTTCACTCTAAAAAGCAATTTCGACGGTGAAATTTCAATAGAAATCTGCTCGAATCAGGCAGCACTATCATAGCCATTTGCAGATTCACTTCTTCGGAGCCAAGGTCTATGTCGCCACACATCTCAACAAATGCAGCATTGGTCTTAGCCTTGGCATTTTGCACAACCGGTGGCCTGATACCGATGGCTTCGGCAGCTGAAACCGGCATGGCGAGCATTCACTCCTGGCGCAAAGTTGGCAAAAAGACCTGCATGATCGATCATGAACACAGCGGCACCGGCTCCGGCATCAACCGGAAAGCCGCAGAATTGTCTGCCATCCGTTCGTGGGCCAGTTTTACCGACTTGGAGTACGGCGACGCGTGGGCCAATTTTAACCACGCCATCGGCAAACAGATGCGCTGCAACTCAGGCATGGGTGGCGTTCAATGTGATTTGCTGGCAACCCCCTGCCGTCCATGGTGAGCTGGGTCGCGTAAGCCACCACTAGGCCAAAGCTTGAACTTGCGCCAAAGTGCCGGGAGCGCGGCATCTTGAATAAGCAGATTCGACAATGGCAGACTTAGTCTTTGATTTCTCTAAGTTGCCTGCGCGCGACCGCTATAAACTGTTGATCGGGATCGTCGTGCCCAGGCCGATTGCTTTGGTCACGTCGATCGACGAGTCTGGTCGGGTCAACGCGGCACCGTTTTCATTCTTTAATGTCTTTTCAGACGATCCAGCGCAAATCGTGCTGGGTTTGCAGCACAAGAGCCCCGGGACTCCCAAGGACACAACGCGGAATCTCGCGACTGCGCAGGAATTTGTAGTCAACATGGTCGACGAAGATCTGGCGCCCGTGATGAATGCGTGCGCCATCGACTTTCCACCCGACTTGAGTGAAATCGAGGCCCTGGGCATCGAGACAAAACCGGGTTTCCGCGTTGCGGTTCCGCGCATTGCCGCCGCGCCATTTGCTCTTGAATGCCGCAAGACGGTTTCGCTCGCCTTTACCAACACGCGAGAGTTGCTGGTGGGCGAGGTTTTGTGCATTCACGGCCGCGACGGCCTGGTCGATCCAGCGACGCTCCGGACTGATTCAGCTGCCTACCGCCCCATTGGCCGCCTCGCGGGTAACGGTTACTGCAAGCAAGGTGAAACCTTCGACATGACCCGCGAGAGTTACATGCAGTGGGCCGAACGGCGCGGGCGGCGGCAGTAATCCTCCCTGTGTCCAGGGTGGTCGAAGTCGCCCGTCGCTTGGGCTGGATTGGCAAGTGATCGCAGTCTCCAACGACTGGTGCCAACACGTTGATGCGTTCCTATCGCCATCGACTTCAACGCGTTCTTGCCGGACTTGACCGGCTGGTCAATGTTGCCACATGTCAGCGTTCGCAATGGAGTTCTTCGCCGTGACAATCAACAGCCGTTTCGGATTGAGCTGCGCGATCTCAACTCCGTTCGATGCGGCAGGCCAAATCGACGTGTCCCGTTTGGTCGATCATGCTCAAGATTGTCTGGCGAGAGGCTGTGACAGCATCACGCTCTTCGGCACCACTGGTGAGGGCGCGTCCATTGGGCTTGCCGCTCGTGGACACGTCTACGACGCGCTGCTCAAGGGCGGGCTCGCACCCCGCATGCAGCTGTTGGCGACTATAGTGGCGTCCTCAATTGAAGACGCGGCAGACCAAGCCAAAATGGCGATTGATGTCGGGGTGCGCGGCCTGCTGCTGACGCCACCGTTTTACTTTCGTGGTGTCAGCGATGATGCTGTGTTCGCTTGGTTCGGCCAATTGTTCGATCGAATCGGCGGCAGCGCCCGTGACATGTTCGCATACCATTTGCCTGGCGTTACCGGCATGCCGCTCTCGGTCGAGCTGATTGGTCGTCTAAAACGGGCGTTCCCAGGCATCATCGTTGGCGTCAAGGATAGTTCTGGCACATGGGCCAACACAGCTGCTCTTCTTGAAGCACACAGTGAACTCATGATCCTTGTCGGCGACGAACGCGACCTCGCGAAAGCCGTCCGCATGGGCGGCTCAGGCTCTATTTGCGGCGTTGCCAACGTCGCGCCGGAAATCCTTGTCGGCGCTGCCAAGCACGGTATCGATGACCCACGCATTCGGCCTCTGGTCGAGGCGATCATCGCACATCCCGTCTTGCCTGCCATAAAGGCTTTGATTGCGCATCAAAAAAATGCTCCGAGTTGGTTGCAGATGCGCCCGCCGATGGTCAATCTCGATGCAGCCTCGACGGCCAAACTGGTGGCGGCCGTGACGCAGGCGATGGCCACCGCAACGACGAACCTGGCACCGACTTGAGCCCTACCAAAGTCGCTGCAAAGTTTACGTTCCCTGGCTGAGCGTTTAGGGACATGAAACAGCTCAAGAGATTTAGGAGGCAGACATGGACACGTTCGACAGCCTGTGGACGGCGGCGGAACTCACGCGCCGGCAGATTTTGGCAACGGGGGCGGCGACTGGAGTTATCGCTGGCTTTGCAGCATCCGTGCAGCCGGTGATGGCGCAAACAACCATTTTGACCGATCCCAAAGGACTCGATCACGGCATGGTCGAGATTGCGACTGCGTCGGGCCCGGTTCCCGCCTATCGCGCGATCATGCCTGGTAGCAAAAACCGTCCATTGATTCTCGTGGTGCAGGAAATCTTTGGGCTGCATGAGCACATCAAGGATGTTTGTCGCCGCTTCGCCAAGCTCGGCTATTGCGCCATTGCACCATCACTGTATCACCGCCAAGGTGACGTGACGAAGTTATCCAGCTTTGACGAAATCCGCCCCATCGTTGCGACCGTTCCCGATGCTCAGGTGATGAGTGATCTAGACGCGACAATTGACTGGGCGGTGAAAGCTGGAATTGCCGACGCCAACAAGGTTGGCATAACCGGTTTCTGCTGGGGTGGCCGCGTCGTCTGGCTTTATGCTGCGCACAATCCAAACCTCAAGGCCGGCGTTGCCTGGTATGGACGCGTGCTTGGTGACAAAACCCCTAACCAGCCCGCACATCCAATCGACGTCGCAACTAAGATCAAGGCGCCTGTGCTTGGCCTCTACGGCGGCCAGGACACCGGCATTCCCGTCGCAACTCTTGAACAATTGAAAGTCGCTTTGGGGGCCGGCACCCGATCCGTCATCCACGTTTATCCCGACAGCCCACACGCCTTTTACGCCGACTACCGTCCAAGCTACCGCAAGACGGACGCCGACGACGGTTGGCAGCGTTGCACGGCTTGGTTCACCGCCAACGGCGTCGCTTGATCATGGACGAGGCAAAGCACAGTGAGCGGTTGGTGCTGGGCTGGCAAGAGTGGGTGGCATTGCCCGGTTTGGGGCTGCCAGCCATCAAGGCTAAAATTGATACCGGCGCGCGCACCTCCGCGTTGCACGCTTTCGATATCGTGCCCGCGGGCAATGGCCACGTTTCATTCAAAGTCAATCCGGTGCCACGGCGGGCCGAAATTGTTGTGACGTGTACCGCTCAGCTCGTTGGCGCGCGTGATGTGACGAGTTCAAACGGTGAAAGAGAACGGCGGATCGTCATTGTCACTGACCTTGAGGTGGCTGGCAGGCGTTGGCCGATTGAGATCACACTCACCAACCGGGCCTTGATGCGCACGCGAATGTTGTTGGGTCGCCAAGCCATGGTGCCTGGTATTTTGATCGAGCCGGCAACAGCTTTGCGCCAACCTCGCTTGAGCTACCGTGTCTATCGAACCGCTGAAAGAGTGAAAAGGAAGCGTGTCGGAACGTAGAGCCAAGGCCGGTGGCCTCGATTTTTGCGCGCAGACCGGCCCTTGTCGTATTGACAGCAAGGCGACTTCGGACTGCAGGCCAAAGAGTCAGGTGATTTGGAGCCAACATGCTGGACCTTTCTAAACTTCGTATCGGCCAAATCGGCTCATCGGAACTGCTCGTCGGGGCGGAACACACGGCGCCTCACGTCGGCAGTGGCCGCGTTCCGGTGCTGGCAACACCAGTCATGATCAACCTGATCGAGGCCGCCGCACTCGCGGCCGTAGAGGCCCTGTTGCCGATTGGCTGTCAAAGCCTTGGGATTCACCTGAATGTCCGACATTTTGCAGCG
>JAYSUN010000272.1:0-1748 GCA_043719045.1 Hyphomicrobiaceae bacterium
CTGCCGGGGGGCGTAACATCGATCGATTTGACCGTGAGTGACGTCTACGCGGCGGAAACTGTCGCGCAGGCTATCCGGGCCGCGACAGGCGTCCAGGCCGACAGCTGGATCAAGACCAATGCTCAGTTCTTCACTGCAGTGAATGCGCAGCAATCCTCGAATACGCTCATCCGCTCGTTCGTTGCCTTGTCAGTCGCCTTTGGGATCGCCAGCGTTCTAATCGTGTCGGTGATCCAACGCTCGAAAGATATTGGCATTCTGCGCGCCATGGGAACGTCGCAAGGCCAGATCCTGCGCATTTTCCTGCTGCAGGGTGGTCTGCTTGGATTGGCAGGATCATTGGTTGGCACGGCACTTGGAAGCGGTGCGCTCACGTTCTGGCATCAATCTCAGCGGCAGGCGGACGGTGGCGAGATCTTTCCATTGGTGCTTGAGCCGCAACTCATTGTCTGGGCAATCGTACTGGCTGCTGTGACGGGTGTCGCCGCCGCCGCAGTGCCCGCGCTCCGCGCCGCGAAACTCGATCCGGTGGTGGCAATCCGTGGCTGACATCCCTCCCGTTGTACGGCTGTTGAACGTCAAGAAGTCCTACGGGATGGGCACGCCGATCGCGGTGGAAGTCTTGCATGGCATAGACCTCACGCTCCGTCGCGGCGAGTTCGTCGCGCTGACGGGGCCATCCGGCTCAGGCAAGAGCACGCTGCTCAACATCATCGGCCTGCTTGATCGTCCGACATCGGGCCAATTGTTCATCGGTAACGAGGAAACCGGCACACTCGACGAGGCGCAGCTGACTGCACTCCGCGGCCACAGCATCGGCTTTATCTTTCAGGCGCATTGCCTCATAACCGCATTCACGGCGCTCGAAAACGTGATGATCCCGCAACTTGCCGAAAGCGTGTTTCCGA
This sequence comes from Hyphomicrobiaceae bacterium, assembly GCA_043719045.1. Taxonomy (GTDB): domain Bacteria; phylum Pseudomonadota; class Alphaproteobacteria; order Rhizobiales; family Hyphomicrobiaceae; genus JABFRJ01. The sequence continues at coordinate 909 of JAYSUN010000272.1, forward strand.
ACGACGCGATGCGCTTGCGATCCGCTGAACTTCTTGAGCAGGTCGAGTTGACAAAATGGAAGGACAACCTCGTCAGCAACATGTCCGGTGGCCAGCAGCAGCGGGTTGCGATTGCACGCTCGCTGGCCATGAAGCCAGCGCTGGTTCTGGCCGATGAGCCGACCGGCAACCTCGACACCAAGTCGGCGGATACCGTCATCAAAATGATGCGGGACGTGAACCGGACCGACGGCACGACGTTTCTGATCGTGACCCACAACACGAATATCGCGGAGCGTTGCGACAGAACCATCGAGGTGATCGATGGCATGATTGTTGGAAGTGCAAAATGAAAGGAGCGTCGGCTTCGTTCGCTCTGGAGAACAATCGCAACCTACGCCGCTCATGACCGCAGTCGGTCACGCCAATGCGGTTTTAAGAACTCGAGGATCACAACCACCAGGAGCCCCGCGCCAAGCGCCAACGCGAAATCGTTCAGGTGCAAAGGTCCGAAGCGGAAGAGCTGACTGGCAAACGGCCACAGGAGCGTCAGTGCCAACATCGCGACGACTGCAACCAGTATCCACCTCAAGGATCGGTTCGGGCGACGGAAGGCCGTGCGCAGAGACGCGCTGAAAGATCGGTTCACGAGGATCAGTCCAACGATCGTCATTACCAAAGCGAAGAATGTGAGTGACCGTACCTCCGCTTCCGGCATGCCGCGCCACGACGCCCATATAAAAATAGCCGCAACCAGCACGAAGGCAACGGCACCTTGCAACCCGCTCCAACCGATCAACTGCATCGAGAACAGAGGTTCATTTGAGGCGTGTGGCGGCCGGCGCATCACGTCGTCCTCTT
>JAYSUN010000273.1:0-1747 GCA_043719045.1 Hyphomicrobiaceae bacterium
AAAATCGACATCGGCGTCACCGGAAAAGGTAGGCATCGTCTGCATCGCGTGCATCATCGCCATCTTGTAGGCCTTGGTCGATGGGGTGTCGTTAGCGTCCGGCATCATCATCTTCATGTCCATGCCCTTCATATCCATTCCGGGCATGGGAGCAGGTTGCTGCGCGAGAACACTGCCTGTGATGAGTGCGCCGACAGCGGCTGTCAGTAGGATGTGTTTCATGGTGTTTCCTTTGGGGGTGACAAGCAACGATCACGGATGACGAAGCGGCGAATGTGGCACCGCCTCGTTGAACATCGGCCGCCAGTTTTTCAGAAGTCCGGTGGTGGGGAGAGCCTCAGCGCCCTACCGACTCTCACCGGACTTAAGAAAACGTGGGCAGCGAGCAAAATATTACTTCTTGGCCTGCGCCGTGCTCTTGCTGTGCGCATCGGCGGACGACTTGTGGGCCGTGTCACAGCAGCCCTTCGCCTTGGTGGATTTTTCGAGCGCGGCGGAATGATCGCCTTTGCCATGCAGCTCGGCGGCGGTTTGATGCGCCTGGGCAGCGGTGCGATGATCCTCGGCGGCTTTCGTGTGGGTGGCCATTGGCATCGAGTGTCTCCTGATGGTTGTTTGTGCGCATCGACGGTCGTCTATTGGGAGGCGGGATTGCAAATCCCTCCGCTGCACACTTACCGCTAGCCGATGCGATGTTGAGTGGAGAAGGCTCGGAATCTACTCAGGCCGAAGGTGCGCGCACACTAAGAAGCATTCTCAGATGCCGTTCACAGCTACGCCGATCGAAAAACGTACCAACGCCGGTATGGATTTTGAGCCGGTTTTTCTCATGATTGAAGCACGATGGTTCTCGATAGTGCGTCTGCTGATGCCAAGGTCAGCAGCGATATTCTTGCTCGGCTGCCCCCCGACAACCAATTCCATGATCTGCCGCTGTCGCGTCGTGAGACCACGCACACAATTGCGCATCTCGACGTCAATGACTGCAAGTATCGGCGTTCCGTTCAAAAGCGAACACGAGACTTGAACAGGGTCGTGATTGCTCTCTCTCACAGTATTGCTCCGAGTTTGCTTGCCAGTGCAGCGATCACGCTTTGACCAATGAGCAACGCTTCAAAGGGCAATTCGTTCCGGAATGCTTTCGAACATCCGTTGTCGGAATGGACGTTGCTCTGAGTAGATTCCGAGCCTCCCGAGCTCGATCAAGCGGAGCTAAGACCTAGCCGGTGGATCAGACGGGCGAAAACTGACGACGCATGGCCGTCCGCTGACGCGACCGTGGACATCGTCGTGTGACCGCATCTGATAGCGCCAAGAGCAGAAGGCGAAGAATCGCCATGACTGATGGTCGACAGAGGTCTTCAGCGGAAACTAAGTTGGTGTCCGCACATGCCAAATCTGTCGACGCAAGCGGCGGAGCGGGGACCGTTCTGGCTGTGAATGGCGGCTCATCGAGCATACGGTTCGCGCTGTATGTCGCGACCGTACCGCTGCGGCAGCGGCTGGCCGGAAAAATTGATCGCGTCGGCCTCAGCGGCACGACTTTGACCGTCAAGGGCCCCCCCGGGCAAGCGCAGGATAGTCGCGCTATCGACCCTGGCGATCGCCTGTCGGCCGTCAGATTTCTGCTTGACTGGCTTGCAGCCCAGCCCGAGTTCGGTTCGGTCAAGGCCGTTGGACACCGTGTGGTGCATGGGATGGCACATAGCGAACCCGAGCCGGTCACGCCGGAATTGCTCGATGAATT
>JAYSUN010000274.1:0-13963 GCA_043719045.1 Hyphomicrobiaceae bacterium
TGCTTGCGCGTCATGAAGATCATCTCATCGGTCCATGGGATGCCGATATGTATGCCGACGATCTTCAACTCGGGCAGATGACAGGCAACGGCATCGAGCGTGATTGGCCGCCCGACGCTCTGCAATGGGCGACGCGGGTCGTAGACGAGGGATTGGCCGACCTGCATCTGAATGGGAACACCGAGTTCACAGCACTTGGCATAAAACGGATAATAGCGCGCGTTGTCCGGTGCGAGTTCGAACCAATGCGGATAAAGGTGGGCACCGATGAAGCCATACTCTTTGACTGCATGCTCAAGCGCCCGCACACCGGCCATGCCTTCGGTGGGATCGATGCCAGCCAGACCATTGAAACGCTTTGGATGTTTTCGAACGGCCTCGGCGACCGTCTCGTATGGCAAATGCCAACTGCCCGCGAGGCCGAGTTGTCCAATTTTGGCGGCGACCAGGAACGCATGTTCGATGCCGGCGGCGTCCATCATGGCAACGAGTTCGTCATACGACGTGCCGGCGCGGACTTTGGTCTTGCTCTGATGGAAAGTATCCTCATGAAAATTGCCGCTCCAATCTGGACGCGACGCCGCAATCTCAGATGTCATGGGATTGACAACCGTATCAATCGCCAAAATGGCGTGGCTGGTCATCGGCCGTCTCCTTTGAGCCCTAGGGTCCCCGCAATAACGCCGCGCAGGATCTCGCTCGAACCTTCACCAAACGTGTACAATTGAGCATCGCGAAAGTAACGTTGCATGTCGCTGCCATCGGCATAGGCTGCGCTCGCCATGATCTGCATGCCCTCCCCGACGACACGCTTCAGCGTTTCCGTTGCGACAAGTTTTGCCTGTGCGGCTTCGCGACGACAGTCCGCGCCACTGTCTATAAGGCCACCAAGATGACGGACCGCAAGCCGTGCGAGATCTACCTCAGTTTGCATATCCGCAATGCGATGCGCGATGACCTGAAAGTCGCCGATCGGGCGGCCGAACTGTCGGCGCTCCTTGACGTGCGCGAGTGTGTCATCGACGGCCGCCTGCGCGACCCCGACCACCGCTGCAGCAAGGCCAGCGCGGGCCGAATTCAACGTCGACATCAAATGTTTGAAGCCATCCCCTTCGCGGCCGATGACAGCTGCGTCCGCAACGAACACGTCATCGAAGGCGATGTCCCACGACAGCGAGCACCGATTGCCGAGCTTGGGGAGCTTGGTCATGGCAATGCCCTTGGCATCCGGCGGCACAAGGAAGAGTGTCACACCACGCGCGCTATGGCTGGCCGGATCCGTGCGTGCGGCAACCACCATGTAGCGGGCACTCTCGGCCCCGCTGATCCAAGTCTTTCGACCGTTGATGCGCCAACCGCCCTCCACACGCGTCGCACGCGTAACGATACCGCCCGCGTCACTCCCTGCGCCAGGTTCGGTCAGCGCAAGTGAAATGAGCGCCTTGCCGGCAACCAACGCTGGCAGCAACTCGGCCTTCTGCGCGTCGCTGCCGTAGGACACGATCGAGGACATGCCGAAGCACACGACGCGATTGAACAATACCGCCGCCATGAACGCATGATGACCGATCCGTTCGCCCACCTGTGTAAGCACACGCCAGTGCGGTCCGGATCCGCCCAATGCTCCCGGTGCCGCAAGCGAGAAGAGACCGAGATCAGCAAACAGGGGCAACAGAAACTGTGGTGGATCTTCTTCGCGGTCGCGACGCCGAACCTCACTGCGCGGCAGATGCCGCGTCATCAGACGGTCGATGGAGGCAAGCAGGCGATCCACATCCGCTGTGCCAAGATGCTCGGGGACAAGTGTGCCACTCATGATGCCTGGATCGCAAGTTGAAGTCTGAAGTGATGCGGCCGTGAACGCGCTAATCGTCGGCGTGCCGCCAAAATGGCGCGCGTCGCCGCTGAAAGGCCAACGCAGAGGGGTCGAATGGTGCCAGCAGATGACCGCGCGGCTGAGGTGGTTCGGCACGATATCCAGATTTTTCTTCCAGCACAGCGAGCACCATGGGCGAGGTATAGTAGGCAAGATATGTCGCCGATACGACGACCGCGACAGCATCAGGTTGAGCGCGTTCGATCTCAACCAGCGCTGCCTCACGCTCGTCTTGGTCATCTTCTGGGAACCCGGTTGGCAGCGCCTCAAGCACACGGACGAACGCTTTACGCCGTGCCGGTTGCCCGGCAGCATCGCGTGAGACCGCGTCAGCAATGCCTGCAGCGCTCGCTGACAGCCAGCCGTCGGGTGTTCCCGGCAATATCGTGTTGAGCAGCGAGGCAAGGCGAGCATCCGACAGGACATCATCCGGCATGATCCCCTCCAAGGTCGCTTGCGATCCCGTCAGCGATCCTGAGTGCCAGGGCCTGAATTGTCGACGTTGGGTTGACGGCCGCCGCCGTCACAAACACGCTGCCATCGGCAATGCAGAGATTACCGAGATCATGACACCTGCCGCTGGCGTCGGTCACGGACGTCGCGGCGTCATTGCCCATCCGCGCCGTGCCGAGGAAATGGAATCCAGCCCCCGCCGCCAGCGGATTGACCACGGCGTCGACCGCGCCTGCTGTGCGCATCACTGTGCTGGCTTGAGCAATGCCGTGGTCAAGGATGCGCCGGGAATTGTCGGCCAATCGATAGTGCAGGCGCGGCCCAGGAATACCTGCTGCGTCGTGAAGATCGTCGGCCAGCGACACGCGATTGGCCGGCTCCGGCAAATCTTCCACCGTGATCGTCAAACTCACGCTATGTCCGAACTGTTGCAAGAAGTGCTGATGGTGCCGCCCTCCCCAAGGGAGCGGCTTCATGTAGCCACCAAGTGCCGTCCCGGCAGGACCTTGGCCACGCAACATCTGCATTTGATAGCCGCGCACAAACCCGCGGGAGGTGTCCGTTTCATAGAACTCCTGCGAGACAAGCCCACAGGCAAATGGCCCCTTGTAGCCCTCGATCGGCTGAGCAAAAACACCCGTCACGATGGCCGTCGGATGATGCATGAGGCGGCGCCCAACCAATCCGGAACTGTTGGCAAGGCCACCAGACGCGAGCAACAGACGCGTTGTGCCGAGGCCGTTTGCGGCAAGCACAAAGCGGTCAGCCGAGACCAAATGTAGGTCGCGAGTGGCGTCAACGTATTCTACACTTTGCACGCGACCGGCGTTGGCCGACAATCGCCGCACGCGAGCCTGCGTGACAAGCCGCGCGCCGGCTGCGATGGCTTCTGGCCAATAGTGCGTGTCCGCGCTGGCACGTGCACGATGGATGCACCCGAACGCGCACGGGCCACACATGTTACAGGCTCCGTTCGCCCCTGCTGCCTTGCTCGCAATCGCCGCATCGACCGGCCACCAATGCCATCCCAACGTATCAAAAGCCTCGGCAAGTCGGTGCCCGGCCAGTCCAAGCGGCAGTGGCGGATGCGGCCGCGGCGACCGTGGCGGATTGGCAGGATCTCCGGCGAGGCCCGAAACACCCATCATCTGGTCATTCAGATCGTAGTAATGCTCAAGGTCAGAGTACTGAATCGGCCAATCATCGGCGACGCCATCGAGACTGCGGACACGGAAATCGGATGGCTTCAGCCGCGGGAAATGCGCGCCCCAGCGTAGTGTCGAACCGCCGACGCCATTGAATAGGGCAGGCTTGATCGGAGTCGTGTCGTCGGCGACCGGATAATCCGCCCTGCCCTGGCGCACGTTCGGGTTCGGATTGAAATCACGGAACAACGTGCGCTCCCAATCCACCTCCCGTGCCGGACCGCCCGGATCAGCCAACCAATCGCCCTGTTCGAGGCACAGAACGTCCACGCCGAGGGTCGCCAGTCGCCAAGTTAGCGCCGCGCCTGCCGCGCCGGCGCCAACAACAACCACCTCAGCGGACACATGCGCCAAACTATTTTCCTTTCTTGGCGGGCTTCGGCGCTTTCGCCTCTCCTCCACCTTGCGGCACCCAGCCGAGCCCCTGCTTCATCTCCCGATAAGCCCGGCAAAACCCTTCAAACGCCGGCCAACCCGCGGGCAGCCCGGCAAGAAATGCCGCTTCGATGACCTCGCGCTCCGTCGCGCCGTTGTCCATGGCACGTTTGGCGGCCCACTCGATGCCCTCGCGATCACCCTTCACGGCGGTCGTGATACCGACCAGCACCAGGAACCGGGTCTTCAAATCAAGCGCACGTCCATCAGCCGGACCAAACAAGGCGAAACTCGCCAAGTCGCCATAGCGCCGCAAAAACTCTGGATTGCATTCAGCCATCATCTCGTGCAGCGGCAGCGTATAGCCCCGCACGGCACGGATCTTGTCGAGTTCTTTTTCGCCTTCGGGTGTCATCGGTATCTCCTGTTGTTTGGTGCTCAGATTTCGCGCGCGGCCAATTCGCCTTCGCGGATGGCGGCATCGACACGCCGAGGGCTCATGGCATCGCCGATCAACTTGAGGACAAGGCCATCCTGGCGCATAGGCGTGAGCGTATCGAACAGCTGATCGTTGGCCGCAGCACCGACCACCAATACCACCAAATCGACCTTTGGCCGCGTCGCCTTTGCCCTGGTATAGACGTCGATGAAGTCGACCGTGTCAGCGTGAATGGCAGTGAGTTCGTGATCCACGGTGAACGTCACACCAAGCCGCCGCAGCATGCCATGCACCTTGCCCCAATCGCGACTGGCGACAAGATCAGGCGAGCCCTGGCCAAGCTGGGTGACGAATTCAACAGCCGTCCCGCGACGCGCGAGCACCTCTGCTACAACAGCACCTTGCCGGCCACCAAGGGTGTCATAAACGACCGCACGCGTTCCAGGCGGGTCGAGCGCAAGAAACGTTTGATAGTCATAGACGTGAAGACGATCGGTGCCCTCAATGGCTGGACCATTCCAGCGTTCGGGATGAAGCGGCGAATGTCCGTGACGATGACCGTGCGATCCGGATGCGACGACCACGGCGTCAAACGCGCCGGAGCGCAACATGCTCTCGTTTGCCTCGACGCCGAGACGGATGTCAGTTGTAGTCTCACGCAGGCGCGCTTCAAGCCAAGTGACGATATTGAGGAGTTCGCGTCGGCTTTCAGCCTTGGCCCATAACCGCACTTGCCCGCCCAACACCTGCGACTTCTCAAACAGCATCACGTGATGACCGCGCTCTGCGAGTGTCAGTGCTGCCCGCAATCCCGCCGGTCCGCCGCCCACCACGGCGACGGACTTCCTCTTTGCTGCAGACTTGATGGTTCCGGTTCCCAGCTGCAATTCGTTGCCCGCTGCAGGGTTGTGAATGCAGGCGATCGGCGCTTGGGCAAAGATCGCCGTCATGCACCAGTTGGCACCCACACACGGGCGCACCGTCTTTGCGTCGCCACGCTGTGCCTTCAATGCCCATTGCGGATCGGCAATAAGGGCGCGGGCCAGAGCGACATAGTCGCAAGCGCCGCTTGCGAGATAACTCTCCGCTTCATCGGCTTCAACAACCCGACCGACTCCGACCACGGGCAATTTCACGGCCGCTTTGATTTTGGCCGTTGTCGCCATCTGGTAGCCGTGCACCTCTGGAGCGGTCGGATAGATGAGCATACGGTTCAGATATGTGCCTTGCGTGACCGAGATGTAATCGACGTGCCCTGTGGCCTCAAGTTCGCGCGCGATGTCCGCCCACTCGTCAGGCCGCAACCCGCCATCATGACCATCATCGCCATTGATGCGGATGCCGACGACAAGATCTGGTCCAGCCTCTTCCCGCGTCAGATGCACGATTTCCTTCACGATGCGCATGCGGTTCTCGAGGCTGCCGCCATACGCGTCACGCCGATGGTTTGTCCCAGGCGAGAGAAACTGGTTGAGCAAATATCCGTGCGAAGTCCCGTGCACCTCGATGCCATCGAGTCCGCCTTCGCGTGCGTAGCGCGCGGATAGTCGATAGCCCTCGATCAGTTCCTTGATCTCGTCCAGCCGCATGACGTGCGGCATTTCACGATAGACCGAGCACGGCACCGCCGATGGCGCCCAAACCGGCTCTTGCGACGCGACAGAGTTGGTTTCGCGACCGCGATGCCAGGGTTGGCACATGAGCAGCACGCCCTCGGCATGCACGGCGTCGGCGATCTTGCGATACTGCGGCACCATGCGCGGATCGAAGGCGAACGCTTTGCCTTTGTAGGGTTGCGTTGTCGGGTGTGTCGCCATTGCTTCCATGGTGATGGTGCCGACACCGCCGCGGGCACGCTCTACGTAGTAGTGGACATGAGCATCTGTGAACAGATTGTCCTTCACCAAGAGTGTCGCGTGCGCCGACATCCAGACGCGATTGCGCGTCTTTTGCGGCCCGAGTTGACCCGGCGCGAACAAGCGAGGGAATTGTGGATGCGGCTTGGTTGTCATGACGCGACGCTCAGGAGATTTCTGCCTTCGGCTATGCGGTGACAGGCAGCGGTGTGTGACACGGCAATGGTTTGCAGCTGTGGTGACTTCTTGCAAGTAGCATCGGCCAATGGGCAGCGGCTGGCAAATCCGCAGCCTTTCGGAAGGTCGATGGGGCTCGGGATCTCGCCTTGAAGGATGTGGCGGCGGATTTTTGCAGTCGGATCGGCGGGCAAGTGGGCTGACAGAAGTGCCTGTGTGTAGGGGTGTGCCGCCTGCCGGAATACTGCAGCCGTTTGAGACTGTTCGACGATGCGGCCAAGATACAAGACGACGATGCGGTCAGAGATCAATTTCAGCGTACCGAGATCGTGCGTGATGAACAACATTGCGGCCTGCGTTTCCGCGCGCAGATCATGAAGCAGCTCCAAGATGCCCGCCCGCACCGAGAGATCGAGAGACGATGTCGGCTCGTCAAGAACAATGAGTTTTGGATTGGTCGCAATCGCGCGCGCAACACACACCCGCTGCATCTGGCCGCCGGACAATTCCGAAGGATACCGATCCAGCAAGGCAGTCGAAAGGCGCACGCGGTTTGCAAGATGCTCACATTTTTCGCGCCGCTCCGCCGTCGAGAGCGACAGGTGCAACTTCATCGGCTCTTCGATCAGCGTGCGTGCGGACAGGCGCGGGTTCAACGCACTCCAGGGATCTTGAAACACAATCTGCATCGCGCGGCGCAAGGGGCGCAAATCCTTTTCAGGCATCGAGGAGATATCTCGACCGTCGAACACGATCTTGCCAGACGTCGGTGCAGTCAGCCTAGTGACAAGCCGGCCAATGGTCGATTTGCCCGACCCCGATTCACCCACCATGCCGAGCGTTTCACCGGCCCACAGGTCGAATGAGACGTCATTGACGGCATGCACCGTTCGGCCGTTGCCGGTCGGAAAGTGCTTCACGAGATTGGTCACCGTCAACACCGGTGCGGTAGCTCCGGCATTCGAAGGGGCAGTCATGCCGAACCTCCGGACAGGTGGCAGCGGACACGTTGTTCCGGGGCGACATCGCGAATATGTGGCGCGGTCCGACAGATAGCTTGAGCCCGGCCGCACCGATCGCGATAGTGGCAGCCATCCGGCAGTGCATAGAGATCGGGTGGCGGCGCGTTCTGAATGCGTGAGACTCCGATCTGCAGGCGATCCGGAGTCGAGGCGATGAGCGCCTGGGTATTTGGGTGCGCGGGCTCGACAAGCACACGGCCTACAGGCCCCGACTCCACGATGCTGCCGGCAAACATGACCGCCACATCATCGCAATAGTGAGCCACAATGCCGAGATCATGCGTGATAATAATAGTGCCGAGGTTCTTTTCGTGTACCAACACGCGGATGAGATCAAGGATTTGGGCTTGCACCGTCACATCGAGCCCAGTAGTCGGCTCATCTGCTATCAACAAGCGCGGTTCGTTGATGAGGGCAAGAGCGATCAACACGCGTTGCGCCATGCCGCCAGAGAATTCGTGGGGGTAGCTCGACAGACGGCGGCTCGGATCGGGGATGCCGACCGCAGCAAGTGTCGCCTCCGCACGGCGCCATGCCTCCGCCTTTGATACGCGACGATGTGTCCGCTGCACGCGCACCAGTTGCTCGCCGATACGGCTTAGCGGATCAAGCGATGATTTCGGACTTTGCACGACCAGACCGATGCGATCACCGCGGAGCGCGTTGACATCGTCCGGTTTCATCTGCGCGAGATCGCGCCCCTCAAACAGTATAGTTCCGCCAACCATGCGCGCCGGTGGCCGCAACAACCCCATGATCGACATCGCGGTAAGCGACTTGCCGGCTCCCGTCTCGCCCACCAGCCCAAGTATCCGGCCTGCCTCCAGACGGAACGAAACAGAATTGAGCGCCTTCGCCGTCCGGATCTGGTTGTCGAGATCACGCGAGATAAAGTGCGTTACGAGATTGTCGACGGCGAGGAGACTCATCTGGTCGCCGCCTTCCGCCGGGGATCAAGCAGATCCTGCAGGCCATCGCCCGTGAGGTTCAGGCCAAGCACCATCAGAATGAGAGCGAAGCCCGGAAACAATGCGACCCACCATTCTCCCGTGACCATGAATTCGGCCCCCTGACGGATCATCGCGCCCCATTCCGGCGTCGGCGGCTGGATGCCGATACCAAGAAAGGCCAACGTCGCAGAAATGCGCACGGCCCAGGCTGCTCGCACCGCAGTCTGCGCCATCGCCCCTTGGATCGCGTTTGGCAGCAAGTGGACGAACAGGATCCGCCATGTCGGATTGCCGGCAGCCACAGCGGCTTCGACATAGTTGCTCCGCCGGAGCGCCAACACCTCAGCGCGAACGAGACGCGCAAACAATGGCGCGTCAAGGAAACCGAGCACCAAAACGACATTCAGTAGAGAGGGGCCAGTAACCGCTACAACGGCCAGTGCGAGAATGATGGATGGAAAGATCCTAAGACCATCCGACAGACGCATGAGGATTTCGTCAGGCCAGCCCCCGCGATAGCCTGCATAGAGGCCGAGCGGTATCCCGAACGTTAGCCCAATGCAGACGGTCGGCACCGCGATCGCGAACGCATAGATCGTGCCGTAGATGACTCGGCTGAACACGTCCATGCCGTTGCCGTCCGTGCCGAACCAGAACACGCCGGATGGCGCCTTCAGCACTTCAGCCGGAAACGCTTGCGTCGGATCGAACGGCATCAAAATGCGATGCGCCAATGCAAGTGTCGCAAAGAGCGACAGCATCAATATGCCTGCGGCAAACGTTGGACTACGACGGGAAATCCCCGCTATGCGACGACCGCTACGCGTCAGAACCCCTGGCCGCCTCGATGACGCGCGTTCGTCCAGGACGATGGTCATGCCGCCTCCCGCGCACGCGGTTCAATCATCACCACAAGGATATCGACGATCAGGAAGACCAACACTGAATACAGGGCCAGAAAAAACACATATCCCTGGATCGCTGCAAAATCGCCCGAGATGATCGCATTCAATCCGTATTGCCCAAGACCGCCCCACGCGAACACATACTCGATGAGCGACGTCGTCCCTATCAGGCCCGTCAATTCAGTGCCAAGAAACGTGAGGATCGGCACGCGCGAATTGCGCAGCGCCATGCGAGACACGTCCCGCCGCGACAGCCCCTGAGCGCGCGCATAGCGGATGTAGTCACTGCTGTACACCTCGAGCGCGACCGCCCGCGTCTGCTTGATGATCGGCGCCGCCGAAATGATCGCGATGCACAGGACTGGTAAAACAAGCTGGGCAGCCGCGGACCACGCGGCCTCATGGTTCGCGCTCAGAACGCCGTCGATCAGGTAACTTCCGGTGATCCGAGGCGGCGGAGTCGCGAGCAGGCTGATGCGCCCCATACCCGGCGGCGCCCAGTTCAGCAGATAGAAGAACACGAAAAGCATCACGAGCCCGAGCCAATATGTAGGCACGGAGAACCCCAGCAGCGAAACAAACCGCGAGATCTGATCAAATTTGCCATCAGGAATACGCGCTGCGCGAAGTCCAACCGCGATACCTACTATTGCCCCAATGGCAACGCCCCAGAACAACAACTCCAGTGTTGTTGGGATGCGCTCAAGCACATCCGAGAGTACAGGTCGGTTCGACAACCACGAACGCCCGAAGTCCCCGACCGCGAGGTTGCGGATGTAGTACGCAAGCTGCAACGGAATCGACTGATCGAGGCCGAGACCCTTGCGAACGAGTTCAATTTCCTGCGTCGTCGCCGTCGGCCCCGCGAGTTTCATCACGGGATCCTGACCCGACAGTCGGATCAGGACAAACGTGAACAACACGACGCCGAGCAACATAGGCACGACGGTCAGAAAGCGGCGGACCAGGAGGTAAAGCATCATCCAACCTTGAGATCGGACCAGCGCTCGTGGTCATCTGGATGCGGCGTCCAGCCGACGATGTTCTTGCCCATTGCCTCAAACAGCGTGGGGTAGTGCGACAACAGCCAAGGCGCATCCTCGACCCAAAGCTTCTGTGCCTCTGCCATCATGGCGAGTCGCTTGTCGCGATCGAGTTCGACCTTTGCTGCGTCAATCAATTCGTCGACCTTGGGATTGAGATACTTGCCCCGGTTCGACACACCTTTCGAGTGACCGATCAGCGCGAACGTGTAGACGGGGTCGAGAACGATCGGCCCATCCTCAAACGTAAAGATGGCCATGTCCTGCTTCCCCGGCGCAGCACGCGAACGCAGATCGGATCCCGTCACCTTCGTCGGCTTCAGGTTGATGCCGGACGACTTGAGTTGGCTCGACACCTGCACGGCCAATGTTTCTTCCCACCACCAGATGTCCGAGTACAACAGATCCGCCTCGATGCCATTCGGATAACCAGCTTCGGTGAGAAGCGCCTTCGCCTTGGCGATGTCATGCTTGTAGTTGAAGTGGGACGGGTCATAGCCATCAACCTGCGGCGGCACGACCGATAGCGCGTCCTTGGCAGTGCCGAAGAACACCGCCTGGTTGATCTTGTCCTTATCGAGCGCATAGTTCATCGCGCGGCGCACCCGAACGTCGTCGAACGGCTTCATTGTCAAGTTCATGCGGATCGACGAAATTGCGCGCCCGAATGCGTCCTCGACCTTGACGTTCGCGTCCTTCTTGAGGTCGACGACCTGCTGTACCGTCGGTCGATCGATCCACTGCACCTGTCCGGCTTTCAGAAGTGTGATGCGGCTCGCCGCCGATGGGACCGCCCGATACACGACGCGGCCAAAATGCGGCTTGGCTGCGAAGTAATTCGGATTTGTCACAAACACGGCCTGCTCGCCCGGACGCAGTTGATCGAGATGATAGGCCCCGAAACCCGCCGTGTTCGTGTCGAGCCATTTCAACGACCATGGATCATCAGCGGTGGCGTGTTTCTTCACTTCTGCCGAGTCGTAGATGCCTGGCACGTAAAGTGTGAGGCATGACAGCAGCATCGAGCTCGGTGCAGATAGAGTAAATTCGACCTCGTATTTCGAAAGGGCTTTGACCGCCGTGACATTAGAGACGCTGGCGATAAAGTTGCCGGTACGTTTCTGCGCGAACGACTTGTTCCAGCTCCATTCCACGTCCGCTGCGGTCAGCTCATTGCCGCGTGCGCTTTTGATGCCCTCCTTGAGCTTGAAAACGTACGCCTTGCCGTCTGCCGACGGTGTCCATTTCTCTGCCAGATGTGGTTCGATTTTCGACGGAACAAGATAGGGGCGACCATCACGCACAACGCGGGCATAGCGGACTAGCGGTTCATAAACCTGCACCACCGTTTCCTGCGTGCCGGGTTTCAAAACGTCTCCGTCGAAGCCTTCCGGCGTCGTCGGCATCGCGACGATCATCGTGCGTTCAGCTTGTGCCAGCGCTTGCTGGCTTGTCAGCGGCAAGTAGCTCGCAGCACCGATGCCAGCTGTGCCCTTCAAGATGCTGCGTCTCGTGTAGCGTGGCATGCACTTCCCCCATTTGAAACGTACCCGGCAGAGCGCGTCGTCAGCTCATCGCTGCGGATTGCGAATTGGTACGCGAAAGCCGTCTTTGATTTCATCGAACAGATTGTGGATGTCGTAGCTGTGGCGGAGTTTGCGGCCGCCCTTTGGATCGTCAAGTTCGACCGTCCAAGACTTGCCGAACCCCAATTCTTTGTCCAGGCTGACGATCGTGCCACCGAAGACAATGAAGTCGCGCGGCGGTAGCTTGGCGACACGTTCGCGCAGCACCTTCAACATATCGTCGGGATGCAGGAATGCCGACGTGCTGACCTCCTGGTACTTCTTCCCATCCACCCAGCTTCTGAGGACGCAATCATCCCACCGCTCGCGCATGTCATCGAGTGGCCAGAGCACCGGCGCCAGAACATTGGCTGTCACCTGCTTGCTCCAGGGGATCGACACCGTCTCCAACGCGCGATCGGTCTGATCACTGCCCACGCCGACATAGACCTGATCGGCAACAAGGATCACAATCTCAACTTCGCCAGACGATCGGTCGCCCTGGGCTTCGATAGTCGCCCCTGTCGTCAGCGCGTGCGTCGCGATCGGATATATCCGCGGCGCTGGGACGTCATAGGCGATGTGAATTCCGACCTTGGCCACTTCTTCCTGGTGTGCGCGCGCCGTCTCGGCTTTGCGCGTCGCAGATCCAAGATTGTACATTCTTGCAACGTCGAATGTGCGCGGCGCACGACCAGACTTGCTCTCGACGATCACTTCCACTTTTGCCGCCATGTCAGCCAAGCTCCAAGGCATCTAGTCGAACAGGATCAACCCCGACGGCGCTGTGACGACGCCACATCCACACGCGCTGCAGCAGCCGCTTCGTGTTCGGGATCGCCCCATCCACAAAAGCCGTCCGACCGTGAACCGTCGCGACATTGTCGATCACCAGCATCTCGCCGCGCTCAAGTTGATGCGTCAGCCCAAGGCTTTCATCTGCCAGCACTCCATCCAGAGCATCAAGCGCTGCGCGTTGCCGATTGGTCAGCGGCGTTCCGGCTTTTGCCATCCCCGCGTCCACCATCACACGTGCGTAGTGAATGGCCATCTTGCCTGAGATGCGCTCGAAGATCGGTTTGACGATCGTCCTGGGTCCATTCGGCCACGTGTGCAGTTGCGGTGGCAGAAAATGATAAGATTCGTAAAGGGCGGTCACGAGATCCGGGTAGCGCTCAAGCATCGTGTTGTGCACGGTCGCAGCTGTGATCACCCGGCTTTTCCCACCATCCTCGGCCGCATGGACACACAGCAGGCCGATGTAACAGGGTGGCCGCGGTTCAAGGCAGCCATTGTCCGTATGCATAGCCGATTCACGACCGGAGTTGCCGATCCGGATCGGATCCTTGTTGGCGGCACCCGTGTCCGTCACCGAGAAGATGCGTCGATCTTTTTGCAGTCCCTGCCGGATCGGCCGCCCGAGATAGTTGGCCAGCGCCCAAGCGACGATGGTCGTTTCAGCGTCGCTAAAGGGATCGAGGTCGATGCCAGACAGCACGACGGCACCAAGGCCGTCGTCGAGCCGGTTGCGCAGGTCATCCACGCGACCGGCAAACGTTGGCAGACGAATATCTTCCTGCTCGACCGTATCGAGCGTGAGACCGGCTTCTTTCACGTGCAACAATGCTGCGCGCAACTCCTGGTTCATCTCAGCCGTGAACCTGAACATCAACTCGTTCTTGCGGAGCTTGGCATCGTCTGCTCGCCAAAGTCGCTTTGGCTCATCTGCCGCGACCGCACGTGCCTCCAGCGGGCGGCTGCGCGTCAACAATGACATCGGCATTGCGGGTGCTGTCTGACTGGGCAAGTTATTCGCCTCCCACGGCTGTCAAGGCATCTGATTGTTTGACAGGCGTCACGGCCATGTCAAGCTCCGTCCGAATTGGAGCATATGCCATGACCACGGATCGATACCCGCACGTCTTCCGGCCGCTGCGTCTTGGGCCGGTTGAAGTGCGTAATCGAATCTTCGTGCCGGCACATACGACAAACTACGGCTCAGATAATCTGCCTTCGGAGCGCCATCTTGCCTACCATCGCGAGCGGGCGCGGGGCGGCGTAGGAATGATCATTTTCGAAGCTATCCGGGTGCATCCC
>JAYSUN010000275.1:0-4710 GCA_043719045.1 Hyphomicrobiaceae bacterium
TCCACGCATTGTCTCGCTCCGCCAGCCGATTTCCGATGGGCAAAGGGGAATCATGATTTGCACGGC
Source organism: Hyphomicrobiaceae bacterium (assembly GCA_043719045.1). Classification (GTDB taxonomy): domain Bacteria; phylum Pseudomonadota; class Alphaproteobacteria; order Rhizobiales; family Hyphomicrobiaceae; genus JABFRJ01. The sequence continues at coordinate 67 of JAYSUN010000275.1, forward strand.
GGCGTCGAGCGGACTATTTCAACAGCCTGCTAGGCATCAGTTGCGCTGCGTTTAGCCCTCTTGCGGCAAGTTCAGCTGGCGTACGGCGTCGAGCCAGACCGGGCCTTCTTTGGCCAGCAGATCCTTGAAGGCGTTGTGGCTCATGGCCGCCTCGTCGATGCCGAACAGATCCAGCAGTTTCTGCAGCCGCGGGCTCTTGCCAGCTTCCACCATCATGCTGGAAATCGTCTCGACGACATCTTGCGGGACAGCGGCTTGGCCCACGAAACAAATCCAACTGGTCAACTGATACACCGGCGCAATCAAGCCTTGCTCGGCAAATGTCGGAACCTCCGGCAGCTTGCGCATGCGCTTGGCGGTCGGCACTGCGATCGCACGCCCGGCCCCGGATTGCAGCACGACTTGTGCCGCTTGATAGCTGCCACAGGCGATTTGCGACACGCCCGCTGCCATATCCTGCCACATCGGCGATTCACCCCGGTATTGCACAATCGGCATGTCCAATGCGTTGGCCTTGGCGATATTGGCGAGTGCAATATGGGCAAAGGAACCCGCAGCATAGGAACCACCAACGACCTTGTTGGCCTTGGCAAACGCCACAAAGCTCGCCACATCTTTGGCCCCGGTTGACTGATGAGCGACGACTGGCAAATGGCCCGATGGCGTCAACGCGATCAAGCTGAAGTCTTTTTCGGGGTCGTACGGCAGGTTCTTGAACAGGACCCGGTTACCGAGCAGCGTTGATGACACCGTGCACATCAAAGTGTGCCCGTCCGCGGGCGCAGACTTGAGTGCAATCGCTGCCACCGCGCCGCCACCACCAGTCTTGTTTTCAACAATCACCTGTTGTCCGGTTTTTTCAGCAATGTAGTCACCGTACGCACGTGAAAACTGGTCGGTGAGCCCACCCGCTGGATAGGCGCAGATGATGCGGATCGGCTTTGTGCCCCATTTCTCTCGAGCCAGCGCGGGGCTGGCCAGCCGAGCGGCCGATGCAGCCGCCAAGCTTGTCACCAAAGCGGTCCGGCGTGTGATGGTCATGACGTCCTCCCAAACGATGTCTAGAGCATTTTCCGGTTAAGTGGAGTCCGGTTAACCTCAGAAAATGCGACCAACAAAGAGCCTAGAGCGCTGTCTCGATCCACATCATGTGGACAGCGCTCTAGCGACCAGACTACGCGAGCTTTGCGCGGTTGTCTCGTCTCGGCTCAACCGTCAGCCCCAGGATCAACAACAACTGCAAAGGCTTGCATGGTTCAGCGTTTGTGCAGCGAACCATGAGCGCTATAGTCACGTCCAATAACAGCGGAGACAGCCGGATGATCAACCCGATTGTTTTGATCGTCGTGGCACAGTTGCTCGGCACATCATTGTGGTTCAGTGCCAACGCCTCGGCGGACGATCTGATGCGGGCGTGGGGCCTCACCGTGGCAGACCTCGGACGGTTGACAATTGCGGTCCAGGCCGGATTTGTGGTCGGCACATTGAGTCTCGCGTTTTCAGGTCTCGCCGATCGCTTCGCCGCCAGCCGAATTTTTGCGGTCTCAGCCGTGATCGGCGCCGCAGCCAACACCGCCTTCGCTGTGCTGGCCAACGATCTCACAACTGCAATCTGGTTTCGTTTCCTGACCGGATTGGCGCTCGGCGGCATCTACCCACTCGGCATGAAACTGATCGTCAGCTGGTCGCCTGCAAAGACAGGTGCGGCACTCGGTTGGCTGGTCGGCATGTTGACGCTTGGCACCGCGCTGCCTCAACTCGTGCGTGGTCTTGGCACGACTTGGCCATCGCAGGCGGTGACTTTGACGTCGTCGTTGCTGGCGCTCGTTGCAGCCGCCATCATCCGTACGCTGGGCGACGGTCCGCATTTGCCCAAACAAGGTTCTCAACCCCTTCAATTTGGCCGGGTTTTACAGGTGGTCCGGAGTCCTGGCTTTCGCGCCGCGGCGCTTGGCTATTTCGGCCACATGTGGGAGTTGTACGCGTTCTGGACCATTGTCCCTGTCTTGGTAGCCCCGGTTTTGGCACGCACCATCTGGACGGCTCCCGGCGCAGTCTCGCTCGCCAGCTTTGCGATTATCGGCATTGGCGCGATCGGGTGCGTCTTGGGCGGGCGTTGGAGCCGGACCTTTGGCAGCGCTCGTGTCGCGGCCGCAGCGCTGGCAACGTCCGGCGCGATCTGCCTCATTTATCCCTTGGCCCAGACACTCACGCCCTGCATTGCTGGAAGTCTTTTGCTGATCTGGGGACTTGTGGTCGTCGCGGACTCGCCTCAGTTCTCATCTCTGTCAGCGGCCAACTGCCCGCCCGAATTGGTCGGCAGCGCGCTGGCGATCCAGAACAGCATCGGCTTCTTGATCACCATTGTCGCAATTGGCGTTGCGACCGCAGCCATCGACGACTGGGGGCCCAAGGTCACCTGGCTGCTTCTGCCCGGACCCATCATCGGTCTTGTAGGCATGCGGATTTTACTATGGCCCAAACCCCGCTGACTCAAAGCCGAGACCATCTGCGGCTCAGGTGGTCCACTGGTGACCGCCGAAAAATGCGATGGACAAAGGGCTGATGTCGGCCCGGCACCTGCACCGCAAAAAGGGCCGGACTTTTGGTCCGACCCCTGAGTAAATTCAAAACATGCCGTCGAACTTCTTTTTGAAGCGCGACAAGCGACCGCCGCGGTCCATCAACTGGGTGTTGCCGCCAGTCCATGCCGGATGGGTCATGGGATCGATATCGAGGTTGAGCGTGTCACCCTCTTTGCCGTAAGTCGAGTAGGTGATGAACGAGGTCCCGTCAGTCTGGACGACCTTAATCTGATGATAGTCTGGGTGGAAATCTTCGATTTTTTTCATGGCGCAGTCTCAGGTTTGCGGTCGTAACGGGTTGGGCGTGCGTGGGAGTGAACAAAGACGCACCCAACGTACCACCCGCAATACCTGCGAGATCCGTCAGACGTCCTGAAAGGCTGGATCGTCCTATAGGGGAACACCCCACCCCACACAAGTGGTTATTGCGGCATCATGCGATTGGGTCGCGTCCCACCAGTTCTGCTATGGTAACGCGCCAACCGTGAGACCTCCTGCCATGCCCGCTGACCTGTCCGAATTCGCCATTCGCCCGACTCCGGAGGATCCGCGCCTGTTTGAGACCGTGACCGGTCTCGATCATGAAGGGCGCCGCGTCGAGACCGCTGTGGTCCAGGAGCGCCCGTTGACCTTGTTTCTCAATGCCCGCGAAATCGTCACCATGATGACCATTGGCGACCATCCAGACCTCCTGGCCGTTGGCTATCTGCTCAACCAGAACATGTTGGCGCCCGACGACGAAATTACGGCCATTGATCACGCCGAAGACATTCAAACCATTGTTGTGCGCACCAAACGGCAGACCGACTTCGAGGCTAAGCTGAAGAAAAAGGTGCAGACGTCAGGGTGCGCCCAGGGCACCGTTTTCGGCGACCTGATGGAAGCCTTCGAGACGGTGCAATTGTCCGACACAGCGCGCCTACACACGTCCTGGCTCTACGCCTTGACCCGCAAGATCAACACCGAGCCGTCGCTGTATTTGAAAGCTGGTGCCATTCATGGTTGTGTTTTATGCGCGGCCGACAAACCGCTCGTCTACATGGAGGATGTCGGTCGCCACAATGCCGTCGACAAGATCGCGGGCTTCATGTTCCTCAACAGGATCGATCCGGCCGACAAGATCTTTTACACGACTGGGCGCCTAACCTCCGAAATGGTCATCAAGGCGGTCAAAATGGGGATTCCTATTCTGGTTTCGCGTTCTGGCTTCACCGCTTGGGGCGTGGATCTGGCCCGCAAAGCCAACCTGACATTGGTCGGACGCGCCCGCGGCAAACGCTTTATCGCGCTGGCCGGGGAGCATCGGTTGGTGTTTGATGCCGACTTGGCCAAAGTCGAAGATGAGGACAAGAAGCACCGCCGCAAAGGCGCCGATGATTGAACCGTGGTCCTGAGGGACGGACACCCACCCTGGCAGCTCTGATGCTGTTGCTCTGTCGTTAAAAAACGCCGCACCCGGAAAGGTCCGCGATGTCTGCACCCTGGTTCCATATGATTGCGTCTGGCCCGCGCCCCGTCGCGCCATTTTCGCATGCCACCGAAATCGACGGCTGGATTTTCGTCACCGGCCAGATGCCAACGGATCCTATGGCGCCGGATGCGCCACTTCCGGATGGCATCGAACCTCAAACGCGGCGCGTGATGGACAATCTGAAGCTCGTGTTGGCGGGCCTCGACCTTGGCCTTGAGCACGTCTTGCAAGCCCGGGTCTATCTGACCGAATTCGAGCGCGACTATGAGGCAATGAATACAACGTACCAGAGCTATTTCGCGCCCGGCCGCCTCCCCGCCCGCACCTGCATCGGTGTCACCGCATTGGCCGTCAAAGCACTTGTCGAGATCGATCTGATCGCCAGACGCCCGCAGGTGTGACAAGCGCTCTCGTGGCCCGTCGCGCCAAAATTGCTGAATGGCCGCGACGTCTTTCAATTTTGGCGCGACAATAGGGCCACGAGCAAGATCATTGGCTGAGTGTGGCGGTCATCGCGCCTTGGTTGAGACCAGTCGAGCCGGAACACCGATCAACCAAGACGCGACGCCACACTCGTGGCCCGTCGCG
>JAYSUN010000276.1:0-4698 GCA_043719045.1 Hyphomicrobiaceae bacterium
TCGGCGGCGCTGCCGCGGTGGCACTCGTCGATGACGATCAGGTCGAAGAAGCCCGGCGAAAATTCCTTGAACAACTTCTGGCGTTCTTCCGGGCCAGTGAGCGCCTGATAGAGCCCGAGGTAGATCTCATACGATGCGTCTATGCGGCGCTGCTTGTTGAGTGCCAGCGTCAGATCGGTCTTGGTGCCGTCGGCACGCTCAATAGTTTTCGACTGCGTCGACAACTTCGCCATGGCTGGGCCGAACGGCTTGAAGTCGTTGACCATGGTCTGGTCGACCAGAATGTTGCGGTCGGCGAGGAACAAGATGCGCTTGCGGGCACCCGATTTCCACAAGCGCCAGATGATCTGGAAGGCCGTGTACGTCTTGCCGGTGCCGGTCGCCATCACCAGCAGGACGCGGTTCTCGCCCTTGGCGATGGCCTCGATCGCGGCGTTGACAGCACCGATCTGGTAGTAGCGCGCTTCCTTCTTACTGGCGTCGGCGTAGTAGTCTTGCAGCACGATTTTTTCGGCCTCGGGCGGCAAGCCCTTCCAGGACCGATAGCGTGCCCAAAGATCGGCTGGCGGCGGGAAGGCGTTCAGCGGCAACGTGGCTTCCATAGGATCAGTGGCACCGCTCCGGTCATGGAGGACAAAAGCGTCCCCGTTCGACGATGAGGCGAAAGGGACGCGCAGCTTTTCGGCGTATTCCAGCGCCTGTTGCATGCCATCGCCAACGGAATGCGTGTTGTCCTTGGCCTCGATGACGGCGACCTGGATGTTCGGCTTGATGGAGAGGATGTAGTCGGCGAACTTCCGCTTGCCACGCGACACGACTTTGCCGCGCACCATGATGCGCCCGTCGGTCAGGAACCACTCGCGTCGAATCTGCGCCTCGGTCCAGCCAGCATCGATCACCGCAGGGGTGATGAACTTGGCGCAAACATCGGCTTCGCTCAGTGATTTTTTGTCCAAGACCCAACGGCCTCATGCTACCTAAATGATTTATGGCGGCAGAATAGCCCGTTTTGGTTGACCTGCCCATCCCCGCACAGCTGACCTGCTGTGGCTCATCCACTACAATTTGTCTGTGATTTGATCCAAAGGGGCGGGCAATGAGCACCTCGGAACTGCGGCTGGCGGCAAACCGCGTGAATGCACTGGGCAGCACAGGCCCAAAGACAGAAGCGGGCAAGGTGGCGGCCAGCGCAAATGCAACACGCCATGGCCTGTTGAGCCAACGGATGTTTCTGGATGACGAAGACCCCGATGCATTCGACGCGCTGCTCCTGGAGCTTCAAGCCGGTCTGGTACCGGTCGGGAGTATGGAACTCACGCTTGTGGAGCGGATTGCGGTCACGCTCTGGCGCCAGCGTCGGTTGGTGACTGCCGAAACGGCGGCCATCGGCTTGTCTCGGACGACGCCCAAAATTGCGGCTGCCGTCGGCAAGGAGGCGGGCCGCGGCTATGGCAACGAACTCAAAGCCAAGGAGCTTGTGCCCTTCGATCAAGAGCGGATTGCTTGGTGCGAAACGGTCTTGGCCGAGATCAAAAATCTGGAACAAATCGACGTGGCTACTCTTAAGGCCCTGGCCCCATTGGCATTCGAGCAGTTGAAGTCAGAAGCGGATGAGGACGAGGAATTACTGGAGGACTATGTCAAGGTTCAAGAGGGCGGGCTGACCGGCTTTGTCCATCGCCTATTGGCGTGGTGTCAGTCGCAACTCCGGGAAGCCGAAAGCCGGCCACGCTTGCTCGCCCTGGCGGAACAGGTTCGCGCACGCAGGCTGATCCTGCCGGACGACATGCTCGATGTTTTCAGCCGTTACCAGAGCACCCTCGATAATCAGCTTTATAAGGCTTTGCGGGCATTGCGCGATGCGCAGGAGTGGCGGCTAAAGACGCTGGAGGAATCTAGTCCCGCAAGTTCGTCGTCGCAGATTAGGGCCGCCTGATTGGGTTCGTTTCGCAATTTCCAGCAAGTCAGAGCGACACCGCAGCCTCATCATCAAACTTGCCAAATGATTTCGGGAATATCCGGAGCAATAAAAAAATGGGCGGTCGGGGATCTGGGCGGCCATCGAGCTATGGCTTTGGCGTCAACAAGTGTAGCGAGTTCCACTCTATTGATTTGGCCTGGCTGCGGCGCAAGGAGCTGCTGACCGTTGGGCATTGGTGTACTGTGCGTTGGTCGCGCGCTGGGCAAGAGACCGGCTCGATCCGCATTGAATGCCTGGAAAACGGACTCCGGTTAGTTTACCGGCAACGCCAAGGCAGCGACGACTGGCGCGACGTCAACGAGATCGTCCCATGGCTTGAAACCCCCACGGGCTTCGGGGGCAGGCGGCAATGGCTTCAATGCCTGTCATGTCAGAGGCAATGTCGGATCATTTATGGGGGCGCCAAATTCCGCTGTCGTCGCTGCCATTGCCTGAAATACGAGACCCAATATGAACCGGCATTTGGCCGAGCAGCAACGCAAGCGCTAAAGATCCGCGAGCGGCTTGGGAGCAGCGGCGGCATTGATGACCCGTTCCCGTTAAAGCCGAAGGGCATGCATTGGGCGACTTACAGTCGATTGGAAGCCAGGGACGAAAGACTGCAGCAGGCCTGGGCCGCGGGCATCATGCAGCGGTGGCCACTCCTTGAACGGGATCGGTAGCGTTACCCACATCGTTTGCCTGCCGTGCCAACGCGAAACGCGCGGCAGCCTTGTCGGCCACCGCGCGCCAGAACTTGCCCGGTTCGGGCTTTTAACGGCCAGGCTTCTCTTCAATCCCTCGCAATAGCGCAGAATTGCAGGGCCGCGGATCTGTTACGCCGAACGGTTTCAGATCGGGGCACGCTGCTGGTGACTTGACCGGCTGCACGGCGGGCGCTGGCGCTGCATGGCGGACGTAGCTTGCTACACGAGTTTTCGGGTGGCGCTTTACCAGTTCGGGGCCGCTAATGGCCACCGCTGCCTGCTTGGCGACCGGAACCGTGGCCACGGGGCTGCGGTGGCAGACAATGAGGCGGCCGGTAACGCCTAAGGGACGACAACCATCGCCAAGGATGACGACTTGAGGCGGCACCGCTGGCGCAGGCGCCATTGCCGGTTCGTTGCTTCCCGTTGAATTCCTGCACCACGGCATTTTATCGCAGACGGCAATGCCAGCTTGAATGCCGCCGAAGATCAAGCCGAGCAAGACGGCTAGGCCCCCAACCTTGCCGATTGTCGACGTCACTGCGCTAAACAGGGAACCAAGTCCGGATGGAGTTTTGACCACGATGGCCTCCTTTAAATGCAGCGGAACTGCTGCGGAGGCTGTTCAAATTCAGTCGTGTCGCTTCCTCATCGAGGCTCGTGTCGACCTGGAATTGCATCGTGTCTCGTTGTTTCCGACGTTGTCGCTCTGGGCGGCAAAACGGGATGGTTTCACTCAGACAATGCGGAGCGGCAACGAAGCGACAACAGGGCGACACGAGAACCTTGCCAACTTGAGCGATAGTGGATTTCAATCGCCGACCTCACACGGAGATATTCATGCCTAAGGCTGGAGCCACCGATCCGCCGGACAAGCGCCCATCAACGGAACTGGGTATCCATATTCAGGACACCCGCCAGAAGATCGAGTTCTTCTTCGGACGCGCAATGACTGGGCCTGAAGGCCCAACTCAGTGTGTGCATCAATTCTCGTTCAGCGACCGCAAGGCCATGTCCTCGTGGCTTGGGTTTGCCAATTCCGATCGACTGAAGCCAAAAGCCGGCGAGGACAAAGACTCATATCGTCTCAGCAAGGAAGTGATCGCCGCTTTGGCGAAGAAGCTCGGCTTCGACCCGGAATGGGGCGAGTGGAAAACCGGCTCGTGGCATGCGTTTGCAAACAAGTACAACGCGAAGAATACGTTCGAAGCCAAAGTGTTCACCTGTGAAAAGGCTAAGCCGGACTCGCGTGACAATGTGCTCGCGTCGGTCAGTGTCATCATCGAGCAAAATCGCATCACGCTGCCCGCATCATTCAAGCTGGACCTGACGTGCGACAAGGCGCCGGAAGGCGATCTTGAGATCTGGATACGGTCGGCGTTGCTCGAAATGACGATCGGAAAAGCGGGCGAGACGGTGCCCTCCAATGATCGCAAGCGGTTCCCCAAAGACTATCCAGCGCTCAAAAAGTTAAAACCCGAGTGCACACTGGAGCCCGGTGGCGACTGCAACGAGCCGTATTGGCAGCTGAAGACCGCTCAGACCTCCTTTGGTTCTCTGACCTTGGAGCACTTCATTGATATCGTCGACATCGAGGACGATGGCGTTCTGGAAATCCGCCTCGGCGTTTATGTAAAGGATCTGGCCGCCATCCCGCCACCAGCGCCGCTACGCAGTCATGCCAAGCCAATGCGCAATGGCGACACACATTCCTTCAGGTGGGTGACCAAGGGTGGAAATCCAATTTTGCTCGTGGATGCAAAGACCGCCATCGAACAACGCTTGGCTATTTGCCGACGGCAGGAACGCCAGCTTGTGGGGGCAAGTGTTGCCGGAGGTAATACCAATCAACAGCCGGAACTGCAGATGCGCCGCGATGGCTATCTGGTTCTTGCAAGTCATCGCGTGACTTTTAAGCGGGCCGACCAGAACGACTACTAACCCGGCCGTCAAATAGGTTTCATTATTCGGCGAAGCAGTGTAGGAAGCCGTCATGGTTTCCACCGACGATTTCCGCTCGCTCCCTCCTGA
>JAYSUN010000277.1:0-13877 GCA_043719045.1 Hyphomicrobiaceae bacterium
ACGGCGGACGTCTTTTTCAACAGCCTGCTAGAGTCGAGGAGAGGCGCGGTGGCTTGGGGTCTACTGAGACCATCACTCCGTTGCCTACCCAGAAATTCCATCATTGAGCGCTCGCAGCGCATGGGACCTCTCCCCACGGTGTCCCGGAATTTGCCGTGCCAGAGACCCATCAAATTCCGGGACATCGAAGGGGAGGGTCGTTGGGCACAAGTGGGGTTCATCTCGAACCATCACACCCCAACCCCGCGAAGTCCGACGCAGCGCACCTGCATACGCAGAAAGGGCCACCCGAAGATGGCCCTTTCCGTAACATCAGATCCTTGTGAGATCAGAAGTTGATGCGTGCACCGACGGCGAAGATGCTGATATCCTGCAGCGGCGGAGCCAGACCGTCCGTTGCGCTGAAGTTGCGATACCCAGCATACAACTGCATCGCAGCCGCATCGATGTTCTGCGTCACGCCGAGACCCCAGACGGATACCTTGTCGCCGTTGAAGTTATTAGCCGTGCCACGAGCGAAGAAGGTGTCGAAGCCATTGTTAGCGCGACCAACTTCACCGTATAGTGCGGTGTTACCGATGCCGAACCAGTTGCGGCTCACACCCGCCTGAACCAACCACTGGTTCGAACGATCCGAAGTGAGATCGTCGTTGCCGCGATCAAAGCGGTTCCACTGGCTCTGGACGAACAGACCGGTTGCGACGTGCATCAACGAACCACTGAGGCCAAGGTTCTTCGAGTCTGTGCGGTTGACCGAGGTCATGGTCTCTTCTTCTTTTGAGACCTCGTAACCAATGGCAGCAGCCACACGAACGCCGTTGAACTCGTTTGCATACCGCAGGTTCACGGCCCACAGCGTGCCGATGTCGTCAGCCCGATCAACCTTCGTTGCTTCACCAACCGAAGCACCAAAGACGAAACCAGCAAAGGTCGGTGAATCCCACTTGATGCCGTCGACGCGGTTATTGAAGTCAGCCGCGGCATCCGTGCCATTCGAGATCGTGCGTGTGGTCAATGTCCCAGCAGAGTCACGGAAGCGCATGGCGCCGCCAAGCAGAGACAACGAGCCGGAAGCGATGTTGCCAATACCACCCAAGTCGATGACGCTCTGAGGACCAGACACCGTCAGGCGGCCAAGGGTGATACGGCCGAGGCGGTTCGATTCGAGCCAGACGTTGGCGTCACGCATGCGCAGGGCATGATCGTCTGTGAAACCAGTCGTGCCACCGGCTGCCTTTTCTTCGCCAAGCTGATCAACCGACGATGAGCGAGCGCCGGAAGTGACGTCGATCAAGATGCGGTAACCAGCTTTCCATTCCGGGTTGATCGTCGCGTTACCCTGGAATCCGAAGCGGGTGGCAAAGTTGGTGTTGTCGATGCCAAGATAGGTGTTCGACTTGCCGCCATCGTTCCAGTGCAAGATGGTCTTGTTGACGTTACCGAACACTTCCAGAGAAACCTTGCGGTTGCCCTTGCGAGCTGTCGTGGCTTCGAGTTCTGCGACGCGCTCTTCGAGGTCGGCGCAGCAGTTGCCACCGAGATCGGCAGCGTTGGCAGTGGCCATGCTCATTGCCAGGCCAGCGGCCGAAGCAAGTGCGAACAGGCTGGTAGACTTCATAAGTCCCCGGATCATTTGTGTCTCTCCGTGTGGGGTTGTTCTTGGTGTGTGGCAGAAAGCGATTCACGCGCAGCCCGGCTGCTGCTGACCGCGTTCGTTTCAAGGAGAGCGCACGCGCGTGTGCACATTCTGCTTGAACCAGACGCGGGACGCGGTATCTGACGCAACGGAGACGCTACAGGTGCGGCGGTATCGGAGCCGGGCAACTTTCTGCCTGCCGATCCCACGATCTGCCTTACTGGCAGGACCGGGGTACTAAGCGGGGATTCACGTAGATGAATCCCTGCCGCACTCACTGAACTGATGTTCGTTTAGACAAAGAGTCGGTTTGTTTCAAACAGTGATGTCGACTTTCGCTGTCTATCTGAGCCGCCTGTGTCGCTTGAGCAACGCCCAAACGCGACGTCGAGGCATTTTTGACTCACCCATCCGCATCGGTTCGATCGGGGAATCTCAGGTGGTTACAGCAGATTAGGTTGCGCAGTTCGGAAATTGAATCACAGATTGCGACGTGGCGATCAAGACGTGACCGCCGCGGGGTAAGTGTCCCCGATAGTGGTGGATGAGGGCGACGATCCCCAGTCGCAACCGCGCAATTGTTCGATTTATTGACGAATCAGGGATTGAGTCGGCCGCACCAACCGAATGGCCTGAATGTGAGTCCCAAAGGACCACAGCCGTGTCGTTTGCGGCATCGGCCTCACGGCCGCCGCGTGCCGACCATGGGCTCGATCTTTTCCAGATCCTTGTTCGGCGTCGTCGTCGCGCGTGCCTGAGGGTACGTGCAACCCGCCGACACACACCGAAACACTTTGTATTGATAGATCTCTTCTTTATTGCAGGTCTGCGTCGTCGGTCGCAGACCACCCTTATTGTTCAGTACGCTCTTTACATAGCCGAGCGCGTAATCGCAGGCCCAACGGTGATGCCGAACGGTGTTTTGATAAAAGCTCTTGCCGTCTTCGGAGCGACACAAGCAGGTCGTGCCGACCGCTGCCTCAGCAGCCGAAACGCCAACAACGAGCGCCACCAGCACAACCCCAAATCCAATTTTCATAACACTAATCCTGAACACCACAATCCGGCGAAGGGCTGCAATCGAGCGCTTTGAACGATCGTTTGCCGGAGCCGGCGCCGTCGTCAACAGGAATCACGCACCAGCATAAAACCAGACTGCGATCAGACCACTGTCCCCAAAAGTCATTGGACAGCCCCGCCGTGCACAGGCCTAATGCCGATCCGCCCGATCTCGGACCAGCGCACGTGATGACAGCACCGCAATTTGACCCGCAGGACGCAGCCTTCAGCGTCGCCCCATATCCTCTGCTCTCGCACTTCCGAGACCATGCGCCGGTGCACTATTCCCAGGCGTTGAAAGGCTGGGCCGTTTTCCGCCACGCCGACGTCCAACGCGTCATGCGTGACAGCCAGATGTCCGCCGACAAGATCACGCCATTCTATACAGCCCTCGACCCGAGCCAGAAAACGCAGGTCCAGACGCTGGTCACCTATCTCGGCGGCTGGCTTGTTTTCAAAGATCCACCCGACCATACCCGGTTGCGTGGCTTGATCGCGCGCGCGTTTACCCCGAAGGCCCTGACCACCGTTCGATCCAATGTCGAAGCCGTCGTCACAATGTTGCTGCACAACCTTGACGGCAAAACCGACGTTGATCTGGTTGCCGACTTTGCCAACCCTTTGCCTGCTTATGTCATCATGGACATGCTCGGCGTGCCCCGCAGCATCTTGACCGAGATGCGCAACTGGTCCGAAGACATCAAACTCTTCATCGGGACAGCCCGCCAAACGCCGGACAAATATGCCCGCGCAAAACGCGGCACCGATGCCATGGCGGCCTGCTTCCGCGAGTTGATCGCGGCGCGTCGGATCAAACCCCGCGACGACATTCTGACCACCCTGGTCGCCGCCAACGATTTACAGGATGGCCGCTTGTCTGACGACGAGCTCATTGCCACCTCGATCTTGTTTCTCTTCGCCGGCCACGAAACCACCGCCAGCCTGATCGCGATGGCCTCGATCGCGTTGCTGCAGGATGATGTTGCGCGGAAAACTTTCGAGGCCCTGAAATCGCCCCAGGATGTCGCCACCGCCATCGAAGAATTCCTCCGTTTCGATGGCCCGACACCCGCCATGATGCGCATTGCTCTTCGCGCCGCCGACATCGATGGTCACGCCATCAAGCCTGGCGACCGCGTTTGGACCTTTATCGGTGCGGCCAACCGCGACCCGGACGTCTTTAGCGAACCAAATCGCTTAAACCTGACCCGTGCGCCAAACCCGCATGTCACCTTCGGCTTCGGCCCACACTTTTGTTTGGGTGCCCCCCTCGCCCGCCTCGAAGCCCAGATCGCGCTGCCGCGATTGCATGCCCGCTTCCCGCACATGTCCCTGGCCGCGCCGCCATCCGCCTGGCCGGCCTCGACCTGGAACGATGGCCTCACCCTCCGCGGCCCCAACCGGGTCGATGTGCGGCTCGTGTAAATCCTCTCGGCAACAATGAGTGAACTGAACGAAAAGCCGACAGATACTCTGTTCCACACGCGAACAATTCAACAGACAACCTTGCCGGCACCACGACAGTCCCCAAATCCAATCCTTGCCCTGCCCGCAAAGTCCGGTAACGTCGCGACAACGAAAAACATCCTCCGGAGGAAGTCCCATGCGTGCAGCCGTCCTGACCGCGGTCAACAAACCACTCGAAATTCTCGACCTGAAACAGGACGGCCCAAAAGCCAACGAGGTGCGTGTTAAAGTCCGCGCGGCGGGCGTCTGCATGAGCGACTGGCACATCATGATCGGTGACTGGCCAATGCCGCTGCCGATGGTGCTCGGCCACGAAGCCGCAGGCGAGGTCGTCGAGATCGGCCCGAATGTCGAAAACACCAAGGTCGGCGATCACGTCATCTTTTCATTCCGCGAAAACTGTGGCCGCTGTCGCTATTGCACGGCCGGTCGCGTCGTCTTGTGCAATGGCCGCGCAGCCGCCCCGCGCGGTCGCCTGTTTGACGGCACCGCACGCATGCATCTCAACGGCGAACCGGTCAACCAGATGGCGCGCATCGGCACCTTCTCTGAGTATGTCGTCTGTCCGGCCGAACAGGTCGTGCCCGTGCGCAAAGACTTGCCCTGGGCCCATGCCGCCATCATCGGCTGCTCGGTCGCAACCGGGGTCGGAGCGGTCACCCGCCACGCCCAAGTGCCCGCAGGCGCGACCGTCGCGGTCATCGGTTGCGGGGGTGTTGGCCTCAACATCGTCCAAGGCGCACGCCTCGCCGGCGCCAAGGACATCATCGCCATCGACTTGCTCGACAACAAACTAGGCTATGCCAAGACCTTTGGCGCCACCCACACCATCAACGCCAAAACCGAGGACGTCGCCAAAGCGGTCAAAGCCATGACCAAAGGCATCGGCGTCGACTACGCCTTCGATGCCATCGGCAGCCAGATCACCGCACAGCAATGCATCGAGATTTGCGGCGCTGGCGGCCACGCCACGTTGGTCGGCATCCCAGCCGTCGCCACCACCGCGACATTCTCGCCGTTCATGATGGTCTTCACCGAGAAAAAGTTGACCGGCAGCTACTATGGCTCGGTGCGCCCGAGCATCGATTTCCCGATCCTTGCGGACCTCTCCATGTCAAAACGCCTCGACCTCGACAGCATGATCAGCCGCACCTACAAATTCGACGAGATCAACGACGGCTTCAAGAACTTGGCAGCCGGCTCCGTTGCTCGGGGCGTGATCCTGATGGGGTGAAAGCCACACGCCGGCCAACAAGGGTCCCAACGAGAAAGTGCGCCAACCATGACCCTTGAAATGACCGCAGCCTTTGCGGCCGCATTTTTCATGCTGGCCCTATCACCGGGACCCGGCCTTGCAGCCATTCTCTCGCGCTCACTCGGCAGCGGCATGCCGGCTGGGCTCGCCGTCACAACTGGATTGATCATTGGCGATGCCATTTTCCTCGGCGCGGCATTGATCGGATTGTCGGCCATTGCCAGCGCCATGGGACCCATGTTCCAGATCGTGAAGTATGCCGGTGCAACTTATCTAGTCTGGTTGGGAATCCAGGCGATCCGGGCAGCAAGCAATCCAATCCACCTTGTGCCGCAAGTGTCGACGACGCTCTGGAAGGATGTCGGCCTGGGCCTGATCGTCACTTTGGGCAACCCAAAGCCGATCCTCTTTTATGGCGCACTGTTGCCGACGTTTCTGGATCTGTCCACGGCTGGACAGCGCGATTTCGCCGTTCTGATGTCGGTCGTCGTCGGGGTCTCGTTCATCGTCTACAGTGTCTACATCTTGATGATCGGACGTGCCCGATCGCTCCTCGCATCGACCAGGGCGGCACAACGGCTGAATCAAGCGACCGGTGTGATGTTGATCGGATCGGGCCTCGCAGTCGCTGGCCGCTAGTCCATGTTCCGGTTCGCGACGGGCCACGAGCCGCGTCCTGGACGGCGCATCTCCGTCCCTCACCCTTTGCATACCCGCGTGCGCCGAATCCACCTAATGTCCCTCGCACAGATCCATGCGCTCCGAGGCACGGGAACCACGCCGCCATGCAAGTTCCGCGCACCAGCACGGCCCGCCAGAGATTTACCGCGCGCCAAAAGCCGGTGCGCGGTATCGCACTTGTCTGCATCGCGATTGTCTTGTTCTCCGGCATCGACACAACCGCCAAGTATCTCGTAACAACCGCGGAGCTCCCGGTTGCCCAGGTTGTCTGGATCCGTTTCATCGGCCAGGCCGCGGCAATTCTCGCAGCCTTCGGTCTATTCGCTGTGCCTCGCCTGCTCCGCACCAAACAGCTTGGTTTTCAGATGGTCCGTTCTGGGCTGCTGCTGGCATCAACGCTGTGCAACTTCTTAGCCATTCGCTATCTGCGGCTCGATCAGGCGGTGACGATCCAGTTCCTGGCCCCATTGATGGTGGCACTTCTCGCTGGCCCATTGCTCGGTGAGTGGGTCGGCTGGCGTCGTTTGCTTGCCATCGGCGTGGGATTTTTCGGCGTCTTGGTGGCGATACGGCCTGGCTTTGCCACCTTCGAACCGGCCTTTATTTTTGCCTTCGCGACCGTCGCCGCTTATGCCTTGTTTCAGCTGACGACGCGCTACCTCGCACCCTATGATCCGCCGGAGGTGACGCTATTTTATTCGCTGATCCTCGGCGCTGTACTGATGGCACCGATGGCTATCATGGATTGGGTCTGGCCAAGTACACCCCTCGTCTGGCTCCTCGTCGTCACGCTCGGCATTTGGGGTGCGGCTGGTCATGGGATTTTCATCATGGCCTACCGCCACGCCAATGCAGCCACCCTCGCGCCGTTCATCTATCTGAGCCTGATCACCCACACCTCGCTCGGCTATCTCGTCTTCGGCCATGTCCCCGACATCTGGACGGTCGCGGGGGCATGCATTATTGTTGGCTCGGGCTTGTATATTTTATGGCGCGAACAAGTGACAGCCAAAGCCTCCGCCCACGTTAAATCGGAGCTAAATCCATGAAATTCTTTGCGGGCTTGAACGCCTGGATCCTGCCTTTGACAGCCCTGGCAAGCTTCATCTTCGGCGGCATCTGGTACGGCACGCTGGCAAAACAGTGGATGGCCGCAGCCAGCCTGACCAAAGAACGCATCGACGCAGCTGGCGGCCAAACTCCAACGATGTTGGCGCTCACCTATGTTTGCCAATTGGTGATGGCCTGGATGCTTGCGGGCACCCTCCTTCACATGGCCAAAGCCGGCATTCCGGGAACCGCCGTGAACGGCATGATCTCCGGCGCCTTCATCTGGCTGGGCTTCATCGCGACGACCCTGATCGTGAGTCATCGCTACCAACTCCAATCGTGGTCACTGACGCTGATCGACGGCGCCCACTGGTTCGGTGTGTTGCTCATTCAAGGCGCCATCCTCGGCCGCTTCGGGCTTCAGTAACCTTTACGCAATCTTAACTGTTGGTCCGCGATAGTCGCCGCCTGCACAGTTTGCAGTCGAGGGTGTGCGTTATGTCGCCGGGTCAGTCACGCTTGGTTTTTGGTGGCTTTGCGCTGGTCTTTGCAGGCGTGACGGCTAATGCCATGCTGCAGCCACCGCGCCTCGCACACTTGTCCATGCCGCCCCAAAGCGCGCCATTGCCCAAGCCCGAGTCAAAATCTGAGCCGGTTGCAGTTGTGCCGCTGACGAAGGCGTCTGACGTGGTCCTAGCCGCCATTTCCGAGCCAGTCCGCACGGCCCGTGTCATCCCCGACTCAAGCACCACAATCAATCTGCCGCTCGCACCGGTCGCAGACGGCGACGCCGAAACAATCCGCGCCATTCAAAAAGAGCTGACCACACGCAATTATGGCCCATTGGTCGTTAACGGTCAGTCCGGCCCGCTCACGCAGGCGGCTATCATGGGTTGGGAATTCGACAACGGCTTCGCTCTGACTGGCGAAGCCTCAGTCAAAACCCTCAAGCGGCTATCCGAAGGTGCTCCAAAAACCGCCGACCCCCATGCTCGAAAAATCCGCACTGCCGAGGCCGAGTTGGTCGTCAGCAAGGTCCAGCATGCGCTCACCTCACTCGGCTACCAGCCCGGCAAGATCGACGGCCGCTTCGGCCACGAAACTGAGCGTGCCATCCGCTTGTTTGAATCGGACACGAGCCTTGAGCCGACCGGTCGCATCTCAGCCGAATTGTTTACCCGTCTGGCACGCGGCATGGGTGCCAAGTCAAATGCCGGTTCCCGCCCCAACTTCTAGTGGCCCGTCGCGCCAAAGGTGAGTCGCGTCGCCCCAAGAAAAAGGTTATCTCAGCCGACCCTCGAAACTGAATTGTGCCTCGGTCTGACGATTTGAACCACCATGCGCTTACCAGCCGAACTCTGGGTCAAAGCTTATCTGCGCCGCTTGTCCGGTGACGGCATTTTTGCAGCAGTTGTCAAACATGGTGACGATGACTTCGGCAGCATCTGGGTCAAAATCAATTGCCTGAACGGCCAAGCCGTCCTGCTCGGCCCAGCCCCGGAACAACTGGATTCGCAAGCAGCCGACCGCCGATGGTTGCGCATGCACCGAACCGAGACAATCCCGGAATTCGACGCCGACACCCAGTTGAAACGCGCCCGGGATTTCGACAGCGATCTTTGGATCATCGAGATCGAAGACCGCGCCGGACGGCATAGCCTCGATGGTTGGCTGACAACCCCCTGATATCGCAAATTATTTTCGCAGCTAAAACGTCACAGTTTTACACAAAATTCATTCTGACTCCCAGAAACGTGACTCCTCGGTAACGTTCAGCCAACGAACTGTGGACCCGTTTACCACTCGTTAACTCGGCGCGGCGTCCAATCAGGGCGCGGGCGAATCAGTCCGCACACATCACAGTGGATGCGAAATCGCAACGTATCCCCAACATTAGACAGATATGCACGACACCACCCGGACCCAGACCAATGGCCACGCTCCACAAACTCACCATCCAAAGCAATCGTAAAGTCTCAGAGTTTCCCGTCGGCCACTCAGCCGAGATCCTGATTTTCACCGGTGTCCGTTACGAACGCTGGACCGAAGCCAAAGCAGCTCCGACCAAATCGAAGCGCAAGCGCCGCTCGCGCAACAAAGTCGAAGCCGTTTCGGTTGCCCAATAGGCTGCGCACCAGCCTCGAAATGGCTGCCCTACAACCGCTCTTGAATCAGTAAACCAAGTTCCACATAAGACTCTGCAACGGCGTGCGCACCGGCGTCGAGTAACCGGGCCCTGTGACCATCCCGGATATGTGACCCACCGAGAAATCCGATTGCGGTCATACCTGCAGCGCGTGCGCCTGCAACACCAGCCGGGCTGTCTTCAATGACAATTGCTGTCTCTGGCCGACTCCGCATTCTCTCGGCTGCGAGTAGGAAAATATCCGGCGCCGGTTTGCCATTCTTGACATCGGTCGCACTAAACAGGTTCTGGCCGAAGTGCGAACGGAAGCCAAATTTGTCGACACAATGATCCAGCCACGTGATATTGCTGGACGATGCAATACATCTCGGATGCTCAGAACTCACATCCAGAAACCCGGCCGCTCCAGGCACCGGCCCAACTTCCTCACGCATCCGCCCCCGAGAATAGTCACGATAGCGATCGGTAAAACCCACCACGTCGCGGCCAAGCCATGCCTGGGCCGCGATCGCAACATCTTCGGAACGACGGCCCATAAATGCCGCCATCGACTGATCGACCGTCGTCGGGCGACCCAGCAGCGTCAAGTAGTCCGCGAGCATCTGATTGGCCAGCAACTCGCTGTCGGCAACAACGCCGTCAAAATCAAAAACCAGCAGCGGCTTGACCATGAGATGTCTCTCGTTTTGCGATGAACCCAAGCTCCCACTAGCCCCATTTGCGGCCAGATGCCGAGACTTGCTCAAGCTTGCCTGCATATCCGTTGTGGGCGGCATCGACAGTGCCGGGTCGTGTGCCTGCGAGGTCAGAATCTCAGACCCGTCGCACTTTAGCCGGCACCAGCACGGCTTCAACTTTGCAAGTCTGGCAGACGAACGGCGAGGGCGAATGCGTGACGCCGGCGATGCCGATGGCGAGTGACAGCCCAAGCGTACACGCCATGGTAAGATGGGCAAACACGCAGACGTATTGCTGGATATCGTTGAGCATGGAGAAACCCTTTGAACGCAGAACACACCTGCCGGATTTCAGGGGAAGTGCTTCACCGGCGGGCACATTCACAATGCCGCAAGGAGTCTTAATGCGGCGTTAAGCTTGACCAAGCGTTAAACGATTCTGCTCCTCGACGATCGACTTCAAAGTCTGCTGTCGAAGGTCCACCTCATGCATGCCCCGCTTCACTGACAAAGTGCCCGGGTTCGATGCCGAGCTTCGCCATCGCGCGATCATACTTGAGCGACAGGTTATCGTCAAAAACCAGGTTGGCGTCAGCAGCGCAGTGCAGCCAGGAATTTGACTGAAATTCAGTTTCCAACTGCCCCGCGCCCCATGACGCATAACCCAGCGCGAGCAGCGATCGGCTTGGGCCAGAACCACGCGCCATGGCCCGCACAATGTCGACCGTCGCCGTCAAACAGATACCGCTATCGATCACCAAAGTTGTGGTGCCATCGGCGTAGTCGGACGTGTGCAAAACAAACCCGCGTGCCGTCTCGACTGGACCGCCAACGTGGACACAACGCCCTGACAAGTCATCAGGTAAGGCCTTGGTCCCCGTTGGGATCGCGATCGTCAGATGCGACAGCAAATCCGAAAACGAGATGTTCTTAGCCTGCTGATTGACGATCAAGCCCATCGCCCCCTTCGGTGAATGCGCGCATATGTAAACCAAGGACCGAGAAAACCATTTATCGGTCAATGTCGGCATAGCGATCAACATCTGGCCTTCTAAGCTATCGCCAGTGTGCGCAGACTTACGGTGCTTCGTCGGCATCTTCATCCAACCAGACTAGGCGAGCGTACGATATCTGAAAAGAGCACAAACCGATAGCGGACCTGTGACTGTCATGTGACTGCCAAATCATGGCATAGTATTTTTTCGGAGTGCAATCGGGAGATTTGGCGCGTGACAAGAGTGTCTGGAGCAATCAGTGCCGTTTGGGTGGCAACGATGATACACGCGTCCGCCGGGCAAGCTGCAGCTCAGCCGACATCTCCTTGGAACGATCACCCCAACTCAACAGTGCGACTGCTTGCTGGCGAAGGCCGCATGCTTGGCGTCGAGTTGCAAATGGCACCAGGTTGGAAAACCTATTGGCGCATGCCCGGAGATGCCGGCGTGCCACCCTCATTTGACTGGGCCGGCACAACCAACGTCGCAGTTTTCGACGTATTGTATCCGTCACCGATCTCAATGCCAGATCAGGGTGGCGTCGCTGTTGGCTATCAAGGCACCGTCATTTTTCCAGTCAAGCTGCAGTTGGTCGACGAAGCTACGCCGACCAAAATCGTTCTCGAATTCACCTATGGAGTCTGCAAAGACATCTGTATACCCGTTGAATCGAAACTGACACTTGATTTACCAGGCAGCGCGCAACCCTGGCCATCGGCACAATCCATCAAGGCGCACCTCCAACGCGTGCCCCGTGTGACGACGGACGCCAGCACATCAATTCCGTCTTTGACCGGCGTGACCAGCACACTCAGCGGACCAAAACCATACATCACGTTCCAAACCCAGGGCGCAACCGAACTCTATATCGAAGCCCCGGAAGGCCTGTTCGTGCCAATGGCTCAAAAGACGGTGGGCGCTGGCGGCGCAGCCACTTTCGTCATTGACCTCACCAAATCACCCGACGTGAAAGACCTGATCGGCAAACCCCTGCGCGTCACCTTGACCACCCCTGATGGCGGCGTCGAGACCACAATTGTGGCGAAGTGATCAAAGCTTGGCCGTTGGCATAGAACTTAGTCTGGGAAATGCTAGCCACTTGCCCGCTTTGACTTCCGCCTTTGCGTGTATATGGTGCGCCAGTTTTACCTCACTCAGGAGTGACTGAAATGGCCATCAAAGTCGGCGATAAATTGCCAGACGTTAGCTTCACCACCATGACGGCCGAAGGCCCGAAACCAATGACGACCGCTGAAATCTTCGGCGGCAAGAAAATCGCACTTTTTGCGGTTCCCGGTGCTTATACACCGACCTGCCACAAGCAGCACATGCCGGGCTTCGTCGAACGCGCAGCTGAACTCAAGGCCAAAGGCTACGACGCAGTGGCCTGCACATCAGCCAATGACATCTTCGTTTTGTCCGCTTGGGCAACCGATTCAGGCGCCGATGGCAAAGTCATGATGCTCGCTGATGGCAGCGCGGACTTCGCCAAAAAAATAGGCCTCGAAATCGATTTGACCGCTCGCGGCATGGGCGTGCGGTCCAAACGTTATTCAATGGCCGTCGACAATGGCGTGGTCAAAATCCTTAACGTCGAAGAAGCTCCACCACATCATGATAAATCGAGCGCCGCTACGCTGTGCTCCATGATCGACAACACACTTTGATACGTAAGTGTCAGATACCTGCAGACGACCAGGGCGGCATCAGACCGCGCCAACCAAATCTAGGGAGGACTTCAATGTCGAAACCAATGATCGCACTGACGATCGGCGCGGGACTGACACTTTGCGCCAGCATCGCGCTGGCCCAACAAGCCAAACAACTGACCATTGCGACGGGTGGCACCGGCGGCGTCTATTACCCGCTCGCAGGCGGTTTCGGCGCGATCCTCGCCAAGGAAGTTCCAGGCTTGTCCGCAACTGCTGAAGTTACCGGCGGCTCCGTCGACAATATGAAACTGATCGGCGCCGAAAAAGCCGACGCGGCCTTCACGCAGGTGGATACGGCTGTCGACGCGATCAACGGTCGCGATAAGTTCGTCGCAGCCAAAGTTCCCGTCCGCGCACTCACCGTTTTGTATTCGAATATCATGCAGATCGTCACGCTCGAAGGGTCGGGCATTACCAAGTTCGAGGACTTGAAAGGCAAGCGCGTTTCCACCGGATCGCCAGGCTCTGGCACCGAAATTTTTGCCTTCCGCCTGTTCGAAGCTGCCGGCATCGACAAAGATAAGGATGTCAAACGCGAGCGTCTCGGCGCCGCTGAAAGCGCCAACGCCTTGAAGGACAGCAAAGTCGATGCATTCTTCTTTGTCGCCGGACTGCCGACCTCAGCCATCACTGATGTGGCCGCATCGCCCGGCATGAAAATGAAGCTGATCGACCACGACCACCTCGTGCCGAAAGTCGTCGAAAAATTTGGCCCGGTTTATTCGCCAGGCATTATCCCAGCTGGTACCTATCCAAACCAGGCCGTCGCATCCAAAACGGCCGCCGTCTGGAATATCATGGCAGTCAACGAAAAGATGCCTGCCGAACTGGCATATACGTTGACCAAAACAATGCTGGAAAAACGTGCCGACCTGACGCTGGTTCATAAGGAAGCAGCCAACATCAAAGCCGAGATCCAGAAATCGAGCAATGCTGGCATTCCCTGGCACCCAGGCGCGCTCAAGTACTTCGCTGAACAAGGCATCAAGGTCGATTGATCTTCGACACAGGCAAGTCGAACTCACCACCTACCAACGCCCAGCGGCACCGCTGGGCGTTTTGCATTTCAGCCCGCCACAACAGGAAAATCTGCGCCTTCAAAGCGCGCACCGTCGATCACCTCGATATGCGGAAACGGTGGCGATGTTCGACCCTTCCGCTTCACAAAGCGCGCGTCATCGCCGTCCCATCGTCCGGTT
>JAYSUN010000278.1:0-13868 GCA_043719045.1 Hyphomicrobiaceae bacterium
GCCCATGCTTTTGCTCGTGGCCCTCATGTCGCGCCAAAATTGAAAGACGTCGCGGCCATTCAGCAATTTTGGCGCGACGGGCCACGAGTGTGGCGTCGCGCCTAGGGTTATCGGTGGTCCGGCTCGACTGGGATCAACCAAGGCGCGATGAACACCACACTCAGCCATTGATTTTGCGAGTGGCCCTATTGTCGCGCCAAAATTGAAAGAAGTCGCGGCCATGCAGCAATTTTGGCGCGACGGGCCACTTGGCGCTGGAGCAGCTGTTGAGCGAGTCCAGGTCGGATGGCAGCCGACCTGTCGCAGTTGCGCCTCACTCCGCCGCTTGCGCGACTGCCAACTTCTCCACACGGGCGGCGGCGAACTTGAACTCGGGGATTTTGCCCATCGGGTCGAGTTGCGGGTTGGTCAGCATATTGGCTGGCGCCTCGGCGAAGGCGAACGGAATGAAGACCATGCCGATGGCGACATCGCGGTCGGCGCGGGCCTTCAGAGTGAGCGTGCCGCGCCGCGTGGTGACCCGGATGATTTCGCCGGGCGCAATGCCCATCCGGTCCATCTCGCTCGGATGCAGGCCGACGATGGCCTCGGGTTCCAAGTGATCAAGCGTCGACGCCCGTCGTGTCATTGACCCTGTGTGCCAATGCTCCAACATGCGACCGGTGGTCAGCACCATCGGATACTCCGCATCCGGCAGTTCGGCCGGCGCGCGCAATTCGGCTGGTACGATTTTGGCCCGGCCAGACGTCGTTGGGAACGATTGCGAGAAGATGATTTCATGGCCGGGTTTGTCGGGCGCATCAGACGGATAGGTCACGACATCCTCGCGCAGCAGACGCGCCCACGAGATGTTGGCCAATGACGGCATCACGCTGGCCATTTCGGTGTAGATTTCGCCCACGTTGGTGTAGGCCCAGGGCAAGCCGACGCGCTGCGCGAGTTCCTGGATGAGCTCCCAATCCTGTCGCGCGTCGCCGGGGGCTGGCACGACGGGGCGGCCAATCTGAACCTGCCGGTTGGTGTTGGTGAACGTGCCCCACTTTTCGGCATGGGCCGAGGCTGGCAAAATCACGTCCGCATGCCACGCGGTTTCAGTCAGGAAGATATCCTGCACGACCAAGTGCTCGAGGTGGGCCAAGGCTTCGCGCGCGTGCTGCACGTCGGGGTCGGACATGGCGGGGTTTTCGCCGAGCACATACATGCCTTTGATAACACCATCGTGGATTGCGTGCATGATCTCGACGACGGTCAGGCCTTTTTTGGCATCGAGCTTGGTGCCCCAGAAAGCCTCATATTCGGCGTGAATGGCTGGGTTTTCGACTGAGCGATAGTCCGGGAACACCATCGGGATCATGCCGGCATCAGATGCGCCTTGGACGTTGTTCTGGCCACGCAATGGATGCAGCCCCGTGCCGGGACGTCCGGTCTGGCCAGTGATCAGCGCGAGCGCAATCAAGCAGCGGGCGTTGTCCGTGCCGTGGGTGTGTTGCGACACGCCCATGCCCCAGAAGATGATTGACCTTTCCGAGCGCGCATAGAGGCGGGCGACTTCACGAATGGTGGCCGCGGCAATACCGCACAACGGCGCCATCGCCTCGGGTGAAAACTCTTTG
Source organism: Hyphomicrobiaceae bacterium (assembly GCA_043719045.1). Classification (GTDB taxonomy): domain Bacteria; phylum Pseudomonadota; class Alphaproteobacteria; order Rhizobiales; family Hyphomicrobiaceae; genus JABFRJ01. The sequence continues at coordinate 1,614 of JAYSUN010000278.1, forward strand.
ACCTTGTCACGCAGCGCCTCGAAGCCCTCTGTCATGGCTTGGATGTACTGCACATCGGCAAGGCCTTCCTCGATGATCACGTGCAGCATGGCATTGAGCAATGCGACGTCGGTGCCTGGCTTGAACTGCAGGATATGGGAGGCATAGCGGGCAAGACCCTGCGCTTGGCCGCGTGGGTCCATGACGATCATCTTGGCACCGCGCTTGGCCGCATTCTTGAGGAACGTCGCCGCCACCGGATGGTTCTCCGCGGGGCGCGCGCCGATGACGATGATGCAGTCGCTATCCTTGGCCGCCGTGAAGGGCGCGGTCACCGCGGCGGATGACAGGCCCTCCATTAACGCGGCGACCGACGACGCGTGGCATAGCCGCGTGCAGTGGTCGACGTTGTTGGTGCCGAAGCCCTGGCGGATCAGTTTCTGGAACAGATAGGCTTCCTCGTTCGAGCATTTGGCCGAACCGAAACCGGCCAGCGCCTTGCCGCTGTGCGCTGTGTGGATTTTCTTGAGACCGCCGGCCGCGGCACTGAGCGCCTCTTCCCAAGTCGCCTCGCGGAAATACTGGGAGACCTCCTCGCGGCGGATCTGCATGTTCGCGTCTTTGGCAACACCGTCGCGGCGGATCAGCGGTTTGGTCAGCCGGTCCTTGTGGTGGATGTAGTCGAAGCCAAAGCGGCCTTTGACGCACAGGCGGTTATTGTTTGCCGGGCCATCGCGGCCGTCGACGGCGATGATTTTCTCATCTTTGACATGCGCCGTGGTCTGGCAGCCAACGCCGCAATAGGGGCACAGCGTATCGACACTGCGATCTGCGACCACCGCGCGCTTTTGCGTCTTCTGGTCGACCAGCGCTGACTCCATGAGCGCACCGGTCGGGCAAACTTGTACGCACTCGCCGCAAGCGACACAGGTGCTGTCGCCCATGGCCTTGTCGAAATCGAACACGACTTTCGAGCCGTGCCCGCGATAGGCCATGCCAATGACGTCGTTGGCTTGCACGTCACGGCACGCGCGCACGCACAGGCCGCAATTGATGCAAGCATCGAGATTGACCGAAATGGCGGCATGCGTCGTATCAGATTTTGGTTTGGCAGCCCGCGGCAGACGCGACGTCGCGTTGACGCCCATGCGGTCGATCCACGTCCAGAATTTGGCATCGGGATCGTGGCTGTCGGCGCGCGGTGGCTGATCGGCTGCCAACAACTCGAACACCATGTCCTGAGATTTTTTGGCGCGCTCGCTGGCGGTTTTGACTGTCATGCCGGCGGTCGGTTTGCGCTGGCACGAGGCCGCCAGGACTCGCTCGCCCTCGACTTCCACCACGCAGGCACGGCAATTGCCATCGGCGCGATAGCCGGGCGCGGGGTGATAGCAAAGATGCGGAATGGTCGTGCCGTGGCGATGCGCCACCTGCCAGATGGTTTCGCCATCTTCAGCCGTCACGTCGCGGCCGTTGAGAGAAAAAGAAATCTTGGTCATTGCGGGCTCGCTTGCGCACTCCGGGTTTGACGCGGACTGCATCCATTGCTTGTTTCAGTCATCCGATCGAGGGGCGCGCCCTGGGCTCCCCGTCCGGTCGTGCCCCTCCCCTCAGGCGGGTCGAGGTCCACAGTTGCGACTGCGTCCTATTCAGCCGCCGCTGCAGACCGTGCTTGTCTCGCCAAATCCGGCTGGCGCTCAATCAGCTTGAGATAAGCATCCTCGACAGGCGTCGGCTGGAGTTCGTGGCGTTCCCAGGCGATGAGGGTTGCGGTCGGAATCCCATATGCGCCTGCAAACATCGTGCGGTCCATTCTTAGTTTCATCCGCAACTTCCGAGCGAACGTCGGTGGTCGCATGCGCGCGAGTTGCTCGGGAGCCATCGGTGAATTGTCTGGATCCGACTGAGCCGCCGCCGTGATCTCCTCGTCCGTCATCGTGTCGTGGCGATGCCACTCCTCGGCGGTCATGCCCAGATAGCGCCCATCACTGCCGAAGGTACGTGTCTTGCTCATGAGCATTCGCCTTTCGCGCCGATATGATCCTGACTCTATCGCCTCGCTCAGTGTAAATCACCACATACACCACGTCTGCAAATACGCACAAACGCTTGTAGTGCAACTCCACTGCATCTGGATCGTCCTCGTCCACCCAATTCGTATCCATGAATGCGACACGGCCAAGGTCGAAGCTGACGCCATGTTTGCGAATGTTTGCCCGTGCTTTGGTGTCATCCCATTCAAACCAATGATCTCGCATGGCGCATCCCCCGATTGCACCAGCTTATCTTAAATCCTCCGGGAAGTACTTGATCACGGAGCGTAATGGGTTTGGTGCCGCTTGGCCAAGGCCGCAGATGGAGGCATCCGCCATGACCTGGGCCAAATCGGCGAGGAGCGCCTGGTCCCATTTGCCTCCGCTCATCAATCTGACGGCCTTTTCCGTGCCATTGCGGCAGGGCGTGCATTGACCACAGCTTTCATCCTCGAAGAATTTCATCAGGTTCAAAGCGACGGCCTTCATGTCGTCGTGGTGCGAAAGGATGACCACCGCGTGGCTACCGACGAAGGCGCCGTGTTTTTCCAGTTGACCGAAGTCGAGTGGAATGTCGGACAGATCAGCGGGCAAAATGCCACCGGACGCGCCGCCTGGGAGATAACCTTTGAAGGCGTGCCCATCGGCCATCCCGCCACACAGTTCGATCAATTCCCGCGCAGTCGTGCCAGCGGCGGTTAAGACGACACCGGGGTTCTTGACACGTCCGGACACGCAGTATGAGCGCATGCCCTTCGCGCCGTTCTTGCCTTGCGAGGCAAACCAAGACGCGCCTTTTTCGAGGATTTGCGGAATCCAGTAAAGCGTCTCGACATTGTTGACGAGAGTTGGCCGACCAAACAGCCCGACCTGCGCGACATAGGGTGGGCGATGCCGAGGCAGTCCACGCTTGCCTTCGATGCTTTCAATCATCGCGGATTCCTCGCCGCAGATGTAAGCACCCGCACCCCGACGGATGTGCACCTTGGTGTGTTTGGTGAGGCCCGCGGTGTTCAGCTTCGCGATCTCGTCGGCGAGGATTTTGAGAACCGCTGGATACTCATCGCGCATATAGATGTACACGTCGGTCGCTTCAACCGCCCACGCCGCGATCAGCATGCCTTCCAGAAATTGATGCGGGTGACGCTCGAGATAATAGCGATCCTTGAAGGTGCCGGGTTCGCCCTCATCGCCATTGACGGCCATCACGCGCGGGCCTTTTTCGGCACGCACCAACGACCATTTCCGGCCCGTCGGAAAACCCGCGCCACCAAGGCCACGCAAACCGCCGTCCGACAGTGTCGCAATCAGGTCCTCGATCTTGCGGGAACCGGACATGCAGGACTGGAGCGCCGCATAGCCACCTGCCGTCTGGTAAGCCTCAAAGGCTTGATATAGCGGAATGTGCGGGTGGGTGTGGCCCGCCAGCGCCAACATTTTTACCTTGTCGACGGTCGCGTGGTCAACGTGGTGGTGCCCCACCTCAACGGCCGGTGCCGTATCGCACGACCCAATGCACGGCGCCCGGACGACGCGGACATCGGCCATTTTTTCAGATTGAAGAGCCAGGAGGAGAGCGTCTGAGCCTGCCAGCATACACGACAAGCTATCGCACACTCGGATCGTCACTTTGGCCGGTGCCGGGGCGCCATCGGGCAGCACATCGAAGTGGGCATAGAACGTGGCCACCTCGTAAACCTCGGCCATTGGCAGCTTCATCAGCTCGGCGAGACCATGCAGGGTGCTGGCAGAAAGCGCTTGTTGGGCGTCGTGAAGGAGGTGCAGGTACTCGATCAGCATGGACCGCTCGTAGGGTCCGGGACCGATCAATTCAGCGACTGCATCGACTTCGGCCACGCGCAAGACACGGCCCTTTGGAAACAGCGGTGCAGTGCGACGACCCGCACCCGGGTGATTCACACGCGGCGTGGCAGCGGGCGCGGCATCGGCCATATTTGTCATCCCCATCGCGCCACGCTTCGATGTCAAAAGCGCGTCAACCCGATCTGGTATACCATATGCCAAGCCGATTGTGTCTGTCGAGATGGGTCAGCGTGGTTTGTTCGACGGCCAAAGGCCGTGGGCCAATTTCAACACCCCGCGGACAAGGAGCGGCCAAAGCGCGGACCGGGTCGCAAGCACGACGCTGACCACATGCTGGGTGTCTTCGGCCAACCGCACTGCGAGCTTGGGTAGACGCTCGGCGGGGTCGCGACAGTGATCCTCCCGTCGCGCAGCATGGCCTGGCACCGGTTGCGCGACACACTGAGTGCCTAAATGCCGCGCCGGACATAAATGTCTCGATCATTGTGCTGTAAGATCAGGTCGATCTTTTCATCGTGCTTGCAACGTTGATTTTTTCTTAGGTTTGCATGTCTCGTAAACTGAAGTTTCCTGTTTATCGCAACACCCGATGATTGTCCGGCCACGGCCGAAAGTTGACCGGCCGACGACGCCTTTTACAAGCTCAGTGAGGACGATCAAACACCGGACGGCGGCGGCAATTTGGCCGCACTTCGGAGTTGTTGGACGAGCGCATCAGCCAAACGCGTCGGCACGCATGCGTCGATAGGGTTTGTGCGGTCAGTTCAGAGCAATCAGCTTGGCGGCATCGGTCAGCACGAACATGCGGCCCCCCGCCACGATGGGCGCGATGAAGATGGGGCTGCCGAGGTCCTGAGTGCTGGCAACTTTACCGGTCGAAGCATCAACACTGACAAGGCCACCTTTACTTGAGGCGAGCCACAACTTGTTGCCAGCCAACACCGGACCGGACCACGAACCTTCCCCCGGCAACTTCGCCGTCCATGCAATTTTGCCGTCACGACGTGTAACCGCCATGGCTTGGCCCGAGGTATCAACGACAAAAATCGTGTCGCCAGCCACCCACGGCTGCTGAATGCTGGGGATCGTCAAAGACCAAAGCCGTTCGCCATTGCGGACATTGGTCGCGACCATTCGGCCGGCATGACCGACCGCAAACGCAACGCCGCCATCCAGAGCCGGGCGTGCTGCATCACTCATCGCAGCCAATGACGACGCCGTCCGGGTACGCGCCAGTGACTCCGTCCAAATCGCCTGTCCTGTCGCCACTTTTAGGCCGACCACGTCACCCGATGAAAACGGCACCACCACGGTGTCACCATCGACCGCGGGACTGGCATTGGTGATGAAACTGGCTTTATCGGACAGACTCCGGAACTTCCAGTTTTCGGCGCCGTCAGCCCCGGAGAGGCAATACAATTCGCCATCCGATGTGACAAAGAACAGCCGGTCACCTGCAGCCGTCGGTGAGGTGCGGATCGGCACTCCGATCTGGCGCTCCCACAGTTTCTTTCCGGTTTTCGGATCCAGCGCACTCACGGTGCCATAGCCCGATGCGACATAGAGCCGGCCATTGTCGGCAGCGAGACCGCCGCCATAGCCTTTTTCGGCGTTCTTTTCACCCTCCGGAGTGACTGATGCGCGCCAGACTGAACTGCCACCCGATGTCGCAAACGCCGAAACTCTGCCCGCGGCATCGAGCGTGAAGACTTTGCCGTCATAGACAATCGGGCTGGCCGTCAACTTACCATACTTGCTGGAGCCTTTCCCCGCATCTCCCGACCAGACCGTCTTGACCGACGCATTGAGAGACAAGTGTCCGGGAGCATTGCCGGGCGAACCACCAGGTTGTGACCAGCTGTCGTTGGCAACCAAACTTGGTAACGTGATCGGGCGGTCGGCACTGGCCAGTTCGCCGCCGACTTTGTTGCCTTCAGCCATAATCGCAATGCGCTTGCCCGGTAGGGGAACTTGCTTTTCAGCAAACGGGTTCAGGTCGGAAAACTTTGGCAGGCTCGGCAGGCTATCGGCACACCCACCCAGAGCCAGCACCGCAATCACAAGCGCGATTCGGCTCAGGCCTGAACGGTGGATCAGATTGGCATTGGCCAGATTAGCATTGAGGTGCGTCATGCAGTCTGCTCCCCCGAGCCGTTCACGTCTGACTGTGACAACAGATTTATGGCTTCTTGGCCGGTTCTGTTGCTTTCGGTTGCGGCGCCGGCGCAACCGGCGTTGCCTGCGCTTTTGCCATTTCCGACTGGACAATCTCGGCCATGACAATATTGGCTCGTTCTGAAATGGCTTGTGGCGCAGTACGGTCCGACACAAGTTTCTCGAATTGCCCCCGCGCTTCAGTCAGGTTCCCGGCCTTCATGGCCGCAAGTCCCAACAGTTCACGGGCATTGTGTTTCCACGGATTACCCTCCGCTGCGAGATCAAGGAGACGATTCTGCATCTCCGTCCAGTCCGCAGTGTCAGCTTTCAACATGGCAGTTTGCAGGCGGGCATAATCGGCCAGCAAGCGATCAATCCCGGGCTGGCGCGCAATGGCCTCGTAAGCCGCCAGGGCTTTGTCTGTCTGTCCAGCAGCTGCGTCAGCCGCGGCCAAACGCAAACGTGCCATCAAGCCATAACCACTTGGCTCGGCACCGAGAGCTGCAAGTGCTTTCTGGGCCTCGTCGGGCTTGCTGTCGGATAATGATTTTACAGCTGCGACATAGCGTGCAGCACTCGCTTCTGCGGCGGTCTGCCGACGTGATTCTAGGAATTTCCAGCCGGCGACAGCGAGCACGAATGCGGCGACCGCGCCAAGGATGTAGGTGCCGTACTGCTCCCACATTTTCTGCATGCGCTCGCGCTGCAGGTCCTCTTCGACTTCCTTCTGAAAAGTATCAAACTGATCGGCCATCCGGCGTGTCATCCCCGAGCGAGAAATTCAGGTGCAACTCCAAGTAGATCATCCACATGTTGCCACACCGTACCACAACCCTGATAGCCCGAGATGGTTCGAAAAGCGAGTGCAGCCGACTGGGCGCGCCTGCGCCTCCACCACGCGCATGCGATCCCATTCGGGCAATTGTGAGGCTGTCAGCTTTCCATATGCGTCTCAAAGTCTGCGGGCAGAACGATCTCCAGCACTTCGCAGTCGTCTGAGTATTCGACGACGCGGTGACGAACCTTAGGCGGCTGCAACCAGGAAGAGCCGACGATCATTTTCTCGGGCTTGTGGCCCGCCATTTCCGTGACGATCCACCCTTTCAGCACATAGATCATCTGAAACTGAACGTCATGGGTATGCCAGATGCGGACCTCATCGGTGCATGGCGGCTTGAAGCGGATGACTTGGGCGACTGCGGCACCCTGGGTTGCGGCTGCAAACCCGAGGTCGCGATAATCCGCGTAGGTGCGCAGGCCGGATTTGAACGCACTGGTTGTCAAGTGGCTGAAGGCGACGGTCTGTGAAGGTGGGCGTACAGTGCTCATAGTTGGCCTCTCGAGATCAATCCGGTGATCGGAGCAGCATATGGTGTCGGGCCACGAGCGCAAGCCGTCCTGCAGCCGGCATGCGTCATTCAGAAGTTGCGGCCGCTGCAATCAGATGCCGCGTCGTGACTGCGCGTAAGCAAGGCCAGCCGCTCCTGCTGCCGCCGCAACCGCCCAAACCAAACTCACGCCCAGTGTCTCCGACATGACCCAGTACTGAAGGATGAAAAAGAACAGTCCCGCCATCAGGGCATGGACCAGGGCATTAACACGAGGGCTCATCGCGCGCTCCGTGGCGACTTTTCTAAAACAAAGGCCCGCGCCTTGATCGACGCGGGCCCCAGTGATGTAGCAAACAATGCCAACAGTTACTTGTCGATGTTGGCTTCACCCGGTTCTTTGACGAACAGGATGCCAATGATCACCGTCATGATCGCAAAACCAATCGGGTACCAGAGGCCATAGTAGATATCGCCCGTGCCAGCCGACATGGCGAACGATGTCGCCGGCAACAGTCCACCGAACCAGCCGTTACCGATGTGGTAGGGCAACGACATCGCGGTGTAGCGGATGCGGGTCGGGAAGAATTCGACCAACATGGCGGCGATCGGGCCATACACGGCCGTCACGTAGAGCACCATGATGCTCAAGATACCGATCAACGCGAGTGCGCGTGCATTGGTCAGCGCTTCAAAGAAGCCACCGAGCTTGATGATGTCCTTGTCGCCCGCCCGCGGGTAACCGGCCGCTTGCGCTGCGGCGCTGATCTTGGGGCCAAAGTCGGCCGCGCTGACGAACGGTACTTCCGTGCCATTGACAGTAATCTTCATTGGGCTGCCAGCCGGGAGATCCTTGACTTCATATTTGATCGCAGCACCGGCAAGTGCACGGCGAGCAATGTCGCAAGGCAGAACATATTCACCACGCATGGCGGTCGTGCCAACGGGGTCGAACATATGCCAGAATGTACCGCACTTGGCGCGGTCCACGGCGACTTCGATTTTGACCTTGTCCAGAGCCGAAGCCAATGTTGGGTTAGCAACGGTGGTCAAGGCCGGGAACAGGATCATATACGTCGCAGCTGCAACGGCGCAACCCGTCAGGATCACGACCTTGCGGCCGATTTTGTCGGACAGCCAGCCGAAGAACAGGAAGAACGGCGTACCGATGATCAAGGACCAAGCGACAAGCACGTTAGCGGTCAGAAGATCGACCTTCAGAATGGTCTGCAGGAAGAACAGCGCATAGAACTGACCAGTGTACCACACGACCGCTTGACCGACGACGAGGCCAAGAAGTGCAAGCACGACGATGCGACCGTTCGAGAAGCGAAACATATTGGCGACGATCGTCAAAATGATCGCAATCAAACCAAACAAGGCATACAGTGTGTAGCCCATGAACATGGCGCCGATCGAGCCAACCACAAGCGCCAGGATGAACAGGGCCAGCGGCATCGGCCAGTTGCCGAAAGCTTCGTTCAGAGGTGCTTTTGAGCGTGCGCCCTCGTCCTTCATTTTCTGGAAGGCCGGGCTTTCGTTCATCGTCAAGCGGATGACGACTGAGATCGCCAGCAAGAAGATCGAGGCGAGGAACGGAATGCGCCAGCCGCCGGTCAGACCGAAAAACAGTGGGTAGTCGTCAGTGAAGGCTTTTTCACCCATCGACAGGCGCAAACCCACAATGACGAACAGTGACAGCAACAGACCGAGCGTCGCTGTCGTCTGAATCCAGCTGGTATAGAACCCGCGACGGCCAGGAGGCGCGTGCTCGGCGACATAGACGGCGGCGCCGCCATACTCACCACCAAGTGCGAGGCCTTGGGCCATGCGCAGAGCAATCAGCAGCACCGGCGCCAAGACGCCAATCGTGTTGTAATCCGGCAGGAGGCCAACGAGGAACGTCGACACACCCATAATCAGGATCGTAACCAAGAACGTGTACTTGCGGCCAACGAGATCGCCCAACCGGCCGAACAGGATGGCGCCGAACGGACGGACAAGGAAGCCAGCTGCGAATGCCAACAACGCGTAAATGGCGCGCGTGCTTGGCGGGAACGCTGAGAAGAACTTCGCGCCGATAATGGCGGCGAGTGATCCGTAAAGATAAAAGTCGTACCACTCGAAAATGGTACCGGCGGACGACGCGAGAATAACTTTCTTTTCTTCACGTGTCATCGGCGCATGCCGCGGTGCGGCAGCATCCATAGTAGCCATAATGGTGTCTCTCCCAGTTGCCAACGATAATGGGCAGCGCTGCAGCGTACTGGTCGTACGTTCTTAGCCCGAATCCCCACCGCCACCATTTAGCCACATAGCGACACCAAGTCGTGTCATCCAAAGGGATTAGATCTTGTATTGTGGTGCACCGGCAACACTGCCTATTGACCGTCGCGACCAGGCACCCGCGTGATCCGCGCTCCGAGTGCATTCAACCGCTCATCAATACGTTCATAGCCGCGCTCGATTTGCTGCGCATTGTTGATTGTGCTCGTGCCTTCGGCACAAAGTGCCGCCAAGAGCATCGCCATACCGGCACGTATATCGGGGCTCTCGACACGCGCGGCACGGAGTTTCGAGGGCCCTGCAATGATGGCGCGATGGGGGTCGCACAAGACAATCCGCGCTCCCATGGCGATTAACTTATCCACAAAAAACATACGGCTCTCGAACATTTTCTCGAACATCAGTACGACGCCATCGCATTGGGACGCTGTGACGATTGCTATCGACATGAGATCAGCGGGGAAGGCTGGCCACGGCTGATCCTCGATTTTTGGGATGTGGCCACCTAAGTCTTCTTTGATGCGGCGCGATTGTTCAGCTGGCACAATCAGATCGTCGCCCATCACGTGCGCGATGATGCCCAGCCGCTCAAAATTCATCAACGTCGAGCGCAAATGCTGAACGCCAGCATTTTTGATGGTAATTTTCGAACGTGTCACCGCGGCAAGTCCGATCAAAGAACCGACCTCGATGTGATCCGGGCCGATCCGATGTGCAGCGCCGCCCAAAGGACGGCCGCCGTGGATCGTCAGCGTGTTAGTGCCGATGCCTTCGATTTTGGCGCCCATGGCTTCCAGAAACATGGCCAAGTCCTGGACATGCGGTTCCGACGCGGCGTTACGTAGGATGGTCTTGCCCTCTGCCATGACGGCCGCGGTCAATGCATTTTCAGTTGCCGTGACACTCGGCTCGTCAAGGAAAACGTCGGCGCCCTTGAGTTTGGTGGCCTTGAAGACATAGTTCTGGTCAGCCGATACGGTGGCGCCAAGCTGCTCCAATGCCAGAAAGTGCGTATCCACGCGTCGACGGCCAATCACGTCACCGCCTGGGGGTGGCAGCGTGACGTGCCCCGCACGCGCGAGAATAGGCCCCGCCAGCAGGATCGAGGCGCGGATTTTGGCGCAGAGCTCCGGATCAAGATCGACCGGGCGCAGTTCCTTGGTCACCATCTGCAATGTGTTTTGATCGGTCCAAGCCGCATCGGCGCCAACCGAGCGACATAGATCGACAAGCACTTCCGTGTCGCGGATCCGCGGCACATTCGTCAGTGTCACCGGCTGATCCGTCAGCAGGGCTGCCGCAATGATCGGCAATGCCGCGTTTTTGTTGCCACCGGGCTCAATCGCGCCGGACAGCCGGCGGCCGCCTTCAACGATGTAGCGAATGGACTCGCGGGGGTCAGAAGCGGCCATAAAGATCCCGATGTCTCGTGCTGCAGACGATGCGCACCAGCCAGTCGCAGATTCAGGGCCGCGCATCAAGGAATGTGCGCGCGACGAACGACGATTAAATTGAAAGTACCCGCTTATGCGGCCAGCGCTTGCTGCGTCTGGATCTCGAGACCCAGTGCGCGCCGCGGAACAATCGTCGGGGCAATCGCCGTCGGCATAATGCTGGAAATTTCGGCAAGCAGGCGATTGAGTGCCATCTCGGCGCTGTCGATCTGCCGTGCGGCTGCGACCTGGGCCGCGTTGATCGTTTGAACTCGCGCCTTAGCTGAGTCCAACACAGATGTCAGGCGCTGCAACTCGACGCCCGGGCTCAGCCGAGCGCTGATAGGTTGTTGCGGCAAGGATTTCGCATAGGGCGACACATAAACTGGAACTCGAGCAGCCTTGGCGGCAGCGAGGCGCGGCGTCCGCTCGACGTGAGCCAGCCATAGGTAGCGCAGTCCCGCCAAGAACAGAGCCGCGGCAAGTATAATTTTCAGCAGCAGTATCAGAGCATTGGCTTCAGCCAAATTCGTCATGGCAGGGCTCGATGAAGGAATTTGCGAGTTCGGACGATGAAGCCCGGATGATGAACCGTTTCGCAGCCGCAGACAAGCCGAAAAATAGTAAATATCCGTTTTAAATGAAAGACTTCAGACGTCATGCGCCGAAGAAATAACACCTTGAAGGTGGAAAACCAGGAAATACTTAACAATTTGAATTTTTTGCCTCGGTTTTCGTTGCGGTTTGGCCAGTACTCGTTGTCGGTTGGGGTGCGCGGACAGACCCTGGAGTATTGCCGATTTCCGGCCACCACCACTGCGGCCGCGATGCAGCGAACTGTACTGCAATTGCCACCTTCGACATTGAACAGCCACGAAGCACCTGATAGAGATGGCGAAATTCGCATCTGCCGCGTTGCGTGGCAGGGCCCTAATGGTGCGTCCATGCCCTCCGCTCAATCCACGACCGTTGCAAAAACGGCGGCCGAAGTCTTGGCGCCTGGTGTCAAGTCTCTGTTTTCGTACAAAAAATTTTGGGCGACCCGGTTTGGTGCAGCCCCCTTCTTGCCGATGTCGCGGGCTGAAATGGATGACCTCGGCTGGGACAGCTGTGACATCATCCTAACCACAGGCGATGCCTACGTTGACCATCCAAGTTTTGGCATGGCGATTATCGGCCGGCTGCTGGAGGCCCAGGGCTTCCGCGTCGGCATTA
>JAYSUN010000279.1:0-1733 GCA_043719045.1 Hyphomicrobiaceae bacterium
CGCACAGAGCGCGTTTGATCCAAATCAAGCAGATGCAGAACGCGATTGCACACACACTTACATGATATGGTGGTTGAATGACGCCGTTTCTGGAAGCTGCCCGGGCGCGAGGCTGCCAGTTTCAAGTCGGCACCGACATGCTGTTTGAGCAGATCCCAGCCCATCTTGAATTCTTTGGCTTCAGAAGTGCGACGCCTGACGAGCTGAGGGACGTTGCCGCGATCCAATACTGAATACAGAGGGTCTTGAGCGCGGGAACCAATTAAAATTCCGGTGGCAAATCGGCTCGGTCAATCGGCACAGCATAGGTGGATAAAAAGCGGGGCGACTGAGCGGCTTCACCCCGGGATGCCGCTTGTCGACGCGGTCTGAACCGGATTCGATAAATTTTGCCGCAGTCAGCTTATAATGCTTCTTAGGACTTGCATTTCACAAAATGGGGCAGCATTCTGAAGTTGCGGTCCAAGAGGAATTTTTCGAGTGGTTTTTTTGCTCAGCGGGTATTGTCATGTCAGCGTTTCAATCCGGCACTCGCCAGCCTGCCAATACTCATACAGTCAACACTGACAGCGCAGTCGGAGACGATCCACTCGCGACGCGAGCCGGCGTCAGTCGCCGCGGTTTGTTCGTGTCCGGCGCCGCAGCAGTTGCTGCACTGCCATTGGCCGCGTCGAGCGCTGCCGCGCAGACCCAAGTGGCGGCGTTGATCGACATTCCGATGCTGCCGCCGCCGGATACGCAACATCACTCGATGCGACTGACGGCCGGGCGGAAGCGGGCGACGTTTGCCAAAGATCTCACGCAGATGGTCGATCTCAATGCAACCAATCAAGGTGGCGCATACTGGAATTTCAGGACTCTGATCACACCGGTCGATCAATTCTATGTTCGAAACGAGTTTGCCACCCCGCGTCCGGAAACGGAACCGCGCGTCGATCCCCGGCGCTGGAAACTGCGCATCCATGGTGATGCCATCGAGCGCGAACTGACGATCAGCTATGACGACCTGCTCAAGATGCCGTCGCGCTCGATCATTGCGACGATGGAGTGTGCCGGGAACGGCCGTTCCCTGTTCTGGGAGCAGCAGGACATGCTTTCTGGGGCTGAGGAAGTGACTGGAACCGGTTGGGGGCTCGGGGGGATCGGCCAAGCCGACTGGCAGTACGTCCCAATCAGTCATATCCTCGGGTTGGTCGGCCTGAAGAGCAATGCGAAGTCTGCCTTGTTCTGGTCGGGCGTCGACAACAAAGACAACAAAGCTGGTGCCCAGGGCGATCGTGGGCGCCCGTTACCCATGGATGTCATCCGCCCGCATGCTGATGTGATTGGTTTGGCATTCAAAATGAACGGCTACGATTTGCCGGCTGATCATGGCGGTCCCGTTCGCGCGTTGGTGCCGGGGTATTGCGGAGCCGCCTCGACCAAATGGATCACCGAAATCAAGATTGCCAGCCACAATTTCTGGGTGCCGCTCAACTCAAGTGCTCACATTATGGTCGGCCCCAACTATCCAGCACCGAAACCAGAACCAGGTGATGAGTTCCGCTTCGTCAAGCCGGATGGTGTGCTCGGTCCGGCGGTGAATTGGTCGCCGCCGAAATCGATGTTGACGCTGCCGCTGGTGTTGAGCAAACAATCGAAGTTCCCGCATAACTACCCATTGAAGCGAGGCGAGTGGCCGCGCGTTGATGCTGGTAAGCGGACCATGCGGGGCTACGCTTGGGGCCCCCGAT
>JAYSUN010000280.1:0-13863 GCA_043719045.1 Hyphomicrobiaceae bacterium
AACTGATGTTTGGTGGTCGACGTTTCTCTGACTTGCGCGCTGGCATGCCCGGCATCAGCGCCAATATTCTGACGTTGCGCCTAGAGGGTCTGGAGCGCGTCGGCATCGTCCATCGGCGCATGCTGCCGCCGCCCGCCTCCGCACAGATCTATGAACTGACGCCCTGGGGTTATGAGGCCGACATCATCCTGCAACAGCTTGGACGCTGGGCTGCGCGTTCGCCGCTGCATGATCCGACGCTTCCGCTCTCAGCCGCATCGATCATGATGTCGTTCCGCACCATGTTTTCAGCGGAGCGGTCCCGTGGCGAGATGGTGCGCCTTGGCGTCCGGCTCGGCAGCGATACTTTCGTCATCGAGACGCGGGCCAACAGCATCAGCGTAACCCGCGCCGGGCTTGAACAGTGTTCGACCGTCATCACGGCAACGAGCCCCATGGCACTGGCGGCAATCGTCTATGGCGGCCAACCGGTGTCGGCAGCCGAAGCGGCCGGCACGCTTACAGTGACAGGCGATCGAGCGCTCTTTGAGCGTTTCACCACCTGGTTCCCGTTGCCCCAAAAAACGAGCGCACCTCGATAAGCGTGCGCTGTTGAACAGATGGGCTAGCCTCGTCCAAAAATTTCTTTTTCGGCAGATGGACAACAAGTTCAATTTGGTAAATTAATCGCTTCAGCCGGAAACTCTTAAATATTATCTCGTTAGAGGAAGCTCCCTCCAAATCGCAGAAACCTTCCTCCGCACCGCGCTCGTCGGGCAACCGCCTATGTGAGACGATGGCCCAGAGTTATGAATCCAGCGACACCCTGTGCGTGGATCCGGCCTGCGCAGGCCACCTTACCGCCAGCGAACTCCGCAAAGCGGTTCAACGGCGCCTTACGCTTCATCGATCACCCGGTCCTGACATTTGAGCACCATTGCGCTCACGGCCTGAATCAGGTGAACTGGGCGACAGGGCTTCTGCATGAAGTGCGCTCCAGGAAAATCACCCTCCAGCTGCTCGCACGAATACCCTGACAGTACGATGAACGGCAGACCGCGGGCCGCCAACGCAGATGCGGCAGGGCTTGCGCTCACACCAGCCAAATTGGCATCGAAAATAGCCGCGTCGCAGGAGCCGCTTTCAATCAGAGCAACCGCTTTATCGATTTTATAGACCACGGCGGCGATAGTGAAACCTGCATCGACAAGCGATTCTTCAAGACTGAGCGCGATGATCGGCTCGTCATCAACGATCAGGATGCGAGTGCGTTCAAGCTTTTTAGATTGCATCTGATTTTGATAGAGCTACCCATCCCCTTTCGAGAGTGTCGGCAACGGGCGCACTCAATGTTCAGGAGATCCCAGTTTCCTGGTAATCAATTGCGGCTGTGCCGTCGACGGTCGCTTCCACCATGCGTCCGATCACCATTTGGTCAAACCCTGGCGTCTTGGTGGAGCGACGCTTGGGCCGCCAGTCTCCAACCAAGAGATAAAGAGGATTGTCTTGATGGCCATTGCGATGTGCCAGCAGACCCGCACCTGCCCCACGCCATTCGAGAGGGCGCCGTACTTTCCAGCGTTGGTCGCCAGTTCATGCAGCGCCATGCCCGCCGTTGGTCCGAAGGACCCGGACCAGGGCCGCCGCCGGTGCGGTCGGTCCCCGGCGGGGACCTTCCGACGGCCTCGGTCCGCTCGTCAACCGGTCGGTAACGGGCATCATCGAGCGTGGCTGCGCCGGCGACCGACCATCGAAATTGACCCGGAGTGGCTATCAGACTCGCTGGATGTAGTGGCTCGCGTCGAAGCGGTATTGCGGCATCACTCCGCCGTCTGCGCGTCGCCCTGCGGAGATCACCATCACCACGCGAGCCGCACGCGGAAGGCCCAAAAGGCGCTTCACGCGCGGTTCGTCAAATCCCTCCATCGCGCAGCTATCAAAGCCCGCGGCACGTAAAGCCAGCATCAGGTTCTGGCAGGCAAGCGCGGTTGTTTTTGTCGCCCACAGTTCCTGCCCTGCTCGCCCGACATCAACCCGCCAGAACGGTTTGAAAAGTCCAATGCCCCAAAACGCCAGTCGCTTCAAAGGCGCCAGGATATGCAAGGGACCATCTGCAAAGATCAGTGGAATGAAGGTTCGGTATTTCTGCACCAGTTCAGGCGCAACGCCGTCCTCTTTCGCGAGGGCGTCAAGCATCAATCGGCGACCCAGCCGCCAGAAGTCGGGCCGCGCGACCGCGACGATGAGGGTCGGGGCTTGCATGGCGGGCGGCTGGTCCAGGCAATAGTGACGCAGCAACGCGAGCTTCTCTGCGCTGCGAACATCGATGAATTGCCAAGTCTCCAAATTGTGCGACGTCGGTGCCAGCAAAGCCAGCTCAAAACAGGCATCCAACACCGCATCAGGGATCGGCTCAGGCAAGTAGGCACGGACAGAGCGGCGCGTGCGGACAACCTTCGCAAACGCTTCGAAATCGCAGGCGATATCAACATCACTCATGGGTGGCTCCAACAATATCTGCATCCCGACGGATGACCGCCACCACCGAAACCCGCACTGTGAGAGCACGGACGGATTGCCAAAGCACAAGGCCGAGTAGCGGGTGGCGCTGGACCCAGGGGGTAAGCTTCATGGCATGGTGCGCCCGTCACCAAACATGAGCATTTTGATAGTCTCGGCCATCACTTGGTCGTCATGTCCAACCCAGGTGGGTCCGCCGTCCTGGAAGCCGACGAACTTTGCACTGGCAATTCGGCTCGCTGTGTCCTGTGCACTGGCGTATGTGCCGTAGCCATCATCCCGGGCGCTGATGATCGGCGTTGGGGTACGGATCGTTTCCAGCGGTGCCGGCATTGAATGTTTGCAAGCCGCGGTGTCGCTGCGCAGACCTGCAGTTCGGTCGTGGACGGGGGAAAGTTTGTCGAGCATTGCGGTTCGCATCTGGTTCAACAAACCTTTCCGGCATTGCCGCGCAGGCTTTGGACAACTGGGAACAGGCCGAATGCAATTTGCCCGGCGAGACCAAGAGCACCAGCGGCAGTGCCGTATGAACGCATGTGATCTTCCAGTGTAATCCCGAAGATCAGACTGGAACCAATAGCTTCGGCGCTCATGAGAAATGCGAATGCAGTAAGGCTCATTACGACTGACTGGCGTATCGTCGAAATGAGCCACCTGTCAGCGATCCAAGTGCACACCACCCAGGCAGCAGCTAGAATGAATGGAAGTTCAACCAACGTCGCCCACACGGGTCCCACAGCGGGCACGACAAACGACACACGTAAGACACCAAGTGCAAACGCGATAGCAAAGACCGCACCGAAATACGCGGCGCCGGCTGTGAACGGGTTCGTCATAAGGCGTCTCCCAAATAGCGGAACGTTCGACCAAGTCCCAGTCACGGCTCTCGACTCCGATTGGCCGGAGTGAGCAGATCCTCGATTGCCGCCATCACTTCGTCGTTGTGCCCGACCCAAGTATGCCCACCGGTTTCGAAGCCGATGAACTTGGCCCCGGCGATCCGGTCGGCTGTGTACTGCGCACTGGCATATGTGCCGTAGCCATCGTCGCGGGCGCTGATGATCAGTGTTGGCGCTCGGATCGTTTCCAGTGGTGCCGGCTTCAAATGCTTGCCAACCGCGCTATCGCTGCGCAGACCCGCAGCGCGCGCAGACACCGGCAGGATGTTGTCGAGCATCGATTTGACCCGGGCCCGCTCCTTTGCGCTGGTTGTCGCTAACAGCTCGGGCGCCGTCGCCAGTACGGTGCCGATGATGCGTGCGCGCGATAGATGCATCGCCGACCAGAACAGGAAATCCGATGCTATCACGGTCATCATTGTGGCCTCGACCCAGGGAGCAAGAGGCGGTGCCGAGGCGATCTGCGTCGTGGGCTTGCAGGTTAGCGGCACCAACAGGATCAGCGCGCTACCGCTCCGGCTGGGGCGGCGCACGCACCCTGTCGGAGGGTGAAGACCCCGAAAGTTCGCGCAGACCAACCAGACGGACGAGGAAACATGCGCCTGCGGCCAGCACGCCTGCATTGATCCACGTCATCGGGCCGAAAGCATCGCCCCACGCGTTGGCGAGTGTATGCGGAATAATGCCTGCGATCAGAATGCTGTGCCGGGCATTCAAGAACAGCCAAGTGATGAACACGCTGAGGGCAACACCTCCAACGGCGAAGATGGGAAATGACATGTTGGATTGCGGCACGCCCGATATGAGAAACGCCGGGGCGTGCCAGATCATCCATATCGCGCCAAGGATAAGGGCTGCCGACACTGGCCTCATTCGCTCAAGCAAGCTGGGCAAAAGGAAGCCACGCCAGCCCAACTCCTCGCCCAAGGGGCCGAGCGCGATCAGTGGCAATGAGACCATACCCAAGCCAAGGGCATGCCAGTTGCTCAACGTTGGCAAGGGGTCACCGAACGCGAGACCCACCAGTTCCGCCACCAACATCAGTGCCGGAAAGAAACCAAATGCAATTGCCCAGACCCACAGACCAACACGCCAACGCAACAGCCGAACAAGGAGATCTCGAATTCCCGGCCAACCGCCCGTGGACAAAGTGATGGCAACTGCGGCGATGTTCGGTGCCCAGACGGCCAAGTAGAACATCGGGGCGCGGTTGTTGAATGGGCCGAACCGTAAATTGAACCAGTCAGGTGCCAGCATGGCGGTCGCGCCGATGCTCCACGTGATGCCGAAAGTCAGCACCAAGAAAACATAAATCCCGTAATGCTGCAGCCAGTTTCGGATCATGGCGTTATCTCTCCGTTGTTGGAGCCGAGCAATTGCGCGATCGCGGCCATCACTTCGTCGTCGTGCCCGACCCAAGTATGCCCACCGGTTTCGAAGCCGATGAACTTTGCCCCGGCGATCCGGTCGGCTGTGTACTGCGCACTTGCAAATGTACCGTAACCATCGTCGCGGGCGCTGATGATCAGCGTCGGCGCGCGGATCGTTTCCAGCGGGGCCGGCTTCAAATGTTTGCCAGACGCGGTGTCGCTGCGCAGACCCGCTGCACGTGCAGACACCGGCAGGATGTTGTCGAGCATCGTGTTGACCCGGGCCCGCTCTTTCGCGCTGGTTGTCGCCAACAGCTCGGGCGGCGTCGCCAGCACGGTGCCGATGATGCGTGCGCGCGATAGATGCATCGCCGACCAGAACAGGAAATCTGATCCGATCACCGTCATCATTGTGGCCTCGACCCAGGGAGCCAGAGGCGGTGCCGAGTCGGCCTGCGTCGTGGGTTTGTAGGCGAGGGGCACCAGCAGGATCAGCGCGCTGACGCGTTCAGGGTGGCGGATGGTCATTTGCAGCGCGGAGGGTGCGCCCGCCGAACCGCCAAGAACCGCGGCGCGCTTGATGCCGAGCGCGTCCGAGAGGCACACGTGCGCATCGGCTTGCGCTTCCGCCGACGAGTCGATCGGCATGGGTGTGCGCAGATAGCCGAACCGTGACATGGCGATGACCCGGATGCCCTTGGTCGCCAGCGGCGCGGCGAACGCCATGCCTTGGTCATAGCCACCGCCGCTGCCGTGAATCGCAAGCAGGGGAACGCCAGAGCCGGCCTCCTGATATTCGATCGGGCCACATCGGGTTTCGATCAGCACGCTGCCAAACCTGACGCGTTCGCGTGCGGCATTGATGTCGGATTGAAAGCGTTGCCAGATAAGAAACGATCCGACGGCAAGTGCGAACGCCAGCCAGTACATCAAAGCGAACCAACGCGACCGCGATATCAATATCATGGCTGGTCCTTTGCCCGTGAAATCACAAGCCGGTTGTTTCGGACGAGGTACCGGCCGTTGATCCGGATCGGGATGGGCGCGCCTGAAAACGGCGCATCGGCAGTTCCAGGCTGTTGGGCGTGCACGTGCAGATGCGGCTCGCTCGTGTTGCCGGAGTTGCCGACCTGCGCAATCGCGTCGCCGACGCTCAGCTTGTCACCCACGCGTACGAGAACCGTCCCGCGACGGAAATGCCCGAGCAGAATATCCACGCCCGAGCAACGCAGGATCACGTGGTTTCCCGCGAGATGGGCACGGTCCACGCGTGGCACCTGCATGTCGGGAAGTCCGTCGACCGCGGCGATCACCTCTCCGGCGCACGGCGCAATGACCGGCCGACCAAAAATCACGTAGCGGGCCGGCTCCGTCGGCAACAGCCCGGCGGCACGAAAGCCCCAACGATCAATCGCGATGAAATCGACGCCGTGGCCTTGGCCCCAATAGGATTTATGCCGCGCGATGGTTTGGTCCAGCACGGTCGCATGCGCGTTGATCGACGGCCCGGAGCCGCCATTGGCAACGAGGTACGTGCCCGGGCCAAGAGGAGAAGCCAAATCGATCACGCGTCCTTCGGGGACTTGTTGCGCTGTAACGGCTTTGCGGGTTTCGTTTGCGGCGTAAAGCGTCAGCGCCACAAACGATGCAGCAGCCAACCAGCTCAAAAACCCTGTCGGCCAAAGCGGTCGATCACGCTCCCGCAATACACCAGCGACGACAGTGGCGATCAGCAGCGCGCCGAAAACATAAGGCATCCACCACGGTGGAAACGTCCAGATAGCGGTCATGCTGATGGCAACCAAGCCGACACCAGTGCCGAGCGCTTGAACCCAGAACCCGACAGCGCTTCGAGGAGGAGCAACTGCCAACCAGCCAATCAGCACAAGTGGCACCAGCGCCTGGAGGAGATAGAGGGTCAGCATGGTCGCGACACCTTCGCCAGCGGTGTAGCCTCTGGACTGACTTTGGTGTCTGCGGTGAGCAACAAGACCAATGCGACAATCAGTAAAAGCCCCGTCACCACGGCGTACGCACCGCCTGTGGTAGCCGTTGGGACAATGATGAGAATACCCGCCCAGGCGTTGAGTGACGTATGGAGGGTGAGGGCCGGCAGTACGCTCCTTGCTGTTCGCTCAGACAGCCATCCGAACACGACCGATCCGGCGAGGATGTTGAGCATGAAGAGCGGAATGGGCATGTGTGACTGAGCCGTACTCGCCATGAAAAATAATGGCAGATGCCACAAACCCCATATTATGCCGACAACGAGGCTCGCGGCTCGCCAGCCGAGTTTGTCGGCGAGCGCTGGCATGGCGTAACCGCGCCAGCCGAACTCCTCGCCAAGCGGTCCGCCGATCAGCAGCACAAGGCCGAAGTTTGCGATGGCCAATGGGATGTGGTCGGCTGCCGTGAATACTGGCATCGCACCGCCCAACGCACTGTGAATGGCGAGTGCCAGCAGCATCACAGCGGGCGGCAGTGCGAATGCGAACGCAAACCAGCGCCAGCCGATGCGCCAGTTGAGGCAGCGTGCGAGCCAGCCGCGAAACTTTTCGCGTGTGCTGAGAGTCGCAACAATGGCAATACCGGCCAAGCTCGGCCCGAAGCCGGACAGCATCATCAGCGGAGTGCTCAGAATAGGAAATCGGGCCTGCACGTGCATCGCCACAAAGCCGATGCTCCACGACCACGCAAATGCAAGGACGAAGAAGGCGAAAATGGCGAGTTTCGCTGGGGTGCGGTCGTCTAGCAAAGGACCAATTGTCCCCGCTTCCGCTGCCGTCCCTGCCCGCGTCAATTGGTCGTTCATGATGCTGCCGCCCCTGGAGCACCAGCGGCCAGCCTCATTTTCAGCCGTCCTTGGACCGCGTCGTAAGCAATCAGGATCAATAGAAGCAGCCCGGCAACCGGCAACCCAAAGTCCTCAGGTATCCCCAACTGCAATGCTGCTGCGAGCCCGACGAGCGACCAGAGCAAAGGAATGATCGAAAGCCATTTCACCCACCGCCCGCGCGCGAGCATCAGCATGCCAATTGTGAAGATCGTGGTCGGGCAAGGCGCAACGCCAAACATTGGCCCTGCCATCAATCCGTGACCAGCTATTATCCCCAGGACGGGATAGATCAGCATTGCGTAGACCATGGTGGAAACTGCGGCAACGGACCTCCAGTCTGGTCCAAATCTAAAACTGAAATCCGCTGCCGCCACGCCAGCAGCCGCAAACAGAATAGCCTGAAGTACGAAGAATACGGCAAAAAGCTTAGCTGCAGGGTTGATCGTCGAGAAGAAGATAAAGTGATAGGCGACCCCGTTGACGGCCCACATCAGAGCAAGGATTGTCAGGGTAAGTTGCGTAGAAATCGGCCGTTGTAGCGAAAGCGCTACGACTGCAACCAATCCTAAACCATTGCCGACGATCTGCAGCGGCCATATCGCAGCATTGTAAGCGACGAAGACGCCGAGAAATTGATCGACTGTAAATGGTGCACTCACGCCAGCACCGCTTCAACCGGCCTGCGCGCCGAGAACGGCAGTTCCGGGCCATAGCCGAAGCGCATCACGATATCCGGCCGGCGGCCGGGGAGGCCGATCAGCGCCGCCAGTTCCGGCCGCAGACGCGCGACCTCGACAGGTTGATTGATGAAGGCGTGCTTGAGCCCAAGGGCTGTCGCCTGCAAGGCAAAGCGCTGACACGCACGGCCGGCCAGAACCCAGTGTTCAGGGTCGTCTTTCTGGCCGACGAACACTGCGATGCCGGCGGACGATCCAAGCTGACGGACCAGCTTTTCGTTCTCGCTCTTGGCGCTCGCGAAAAAATCAAACATCGGCCTCCCCATCCAACCAAGCCATGGCGGAAGGGTCGGATTGCCGCTCGTTGCACTGAACAAACCGTCGCCCGGGCGAAGTGCGTCGCGTGTGTCGAAACGAAGCCATTGCTTCAGCTCGCGCACGAACGACGGGTCGGTGAACTGCGCGCCGTTGCCGGCGACGACCAGATCGCGAATGCGATCCATCATCGGCCTGTCGGTGACCATGACCAGATCGACGCCGGCTATTACGCCTGCATTGGTCAGGCTTTGCAGGTCGGCCGAGCTGACGGAGCGACCATCGTAATCGGCGCGCGTCGACTGCCGTTTCGGAATCGCGTCGAATAGCACAGAGCGTATCGCCGCAGTGGCACCATATGCGAAATGTATGGACCCGCCGTTCGCAGGATTGAACGTCAACTCGCCCACTTGCCCGCGTGCCGCAGCGGCCAGTTCCAGATTCGTGGCTGCACAACCAAGGCTCGCAAACAGGTGGTGATCGTCCGCATCCACGACCAGCAGCCGGCGAGACATGTCAGGGCTGATGTCGATTTCCTTCTCACGGATGCGGAACCGCCAGGGCTGGGTGTTATGGCTGTTCGCAGCAAGTGTCGCAAAGCGCACGAAGTCGCGCGCCTCCGGGACCTGCTGCAACGCCGCACGCGTTTCAGCTACGGAGTCGCTGTAGGCGTCAAGTGAACCCATGGTCTTCAGCCCTAGAACTGTCACGGTTGCGGCACCGGCGGCCAAGGCGCCCCCGCCAATGATGAATTCTCGTTTATTCATAGTCGTTCCCTGGGTGCCGCGACTTAGGTCCGGCTCGATGTCTGCGTTTCCCCACGCCCTTTTCGCGGCATCCGTTACCGCTCGGAATGATGCGCCTGCTGCGTCGCGCGACCATGGTCGGAGCGCCAGGATCGGGCATCAACAACGTTGTCACGGACTTGGACATTTCAGGCTGAGAGCCTTGTACCAAGGGCACCATTCGACCAATCCAGTAGCAAGTGGAACGAGGCCACTCCAGCCCCAGACCGTCTGATAGTTGGGCCCGAACAACCCAAGAGCTACGGCAGTAAGTGCCAGCCCAGCGAGGATTCACAACACGCGATCAAATGTGCCGACATTAGTGATCATGGCAGGTTTTTCCGCTTGTGGTTTGCGCGCGCGCTTTGAGCAAAAGCTTGGAGCGCGGGACTTAGATGCCATCATAGCAAAAGAGGATGTCGACGAGCAGACACGGAAACTACTCAGGTGGCAGGCGCCCGCACTCCAAATGAGATTTCCATGGCACCACCTTCTGATGCGGCACTGATCGAGTGCCGTACTAACGCGGGGATCGATGTCGAGCCGGTTTTTCTCATGATGAATGGACGCGCGCTGATTTTCGACTGTGCGCGGGCTGACTCCAAAGCCGACCGCAATGATTTTGCTCGGGTGACCCGCGGTGACCAACGCCATAATTTGCTGTTGCTGCGCAGTGAGATTGCATAGTTAGGGCGCTCGAACTCAGAGCGCGACGGACGCACATCCCCACGTTGGCCATGCCATTATGAACGATTGTCCGCGACACAATTGATGAGATTTTGTTGCTATCTTGTACTTCACCCGACGGGCGACAAAGTGACCATGTTAATTCGATCTAACCACCTGATTAGGAACAGAGAAATTTACACAATGATCCATCCGCAAGCCCAGCACTGCAATATCCGTTGCAGGCCCGCCATATCTCGTTGCTGCCTTGCAGTCTTAGAAGATGCTCTACTCGGTCCCGCCGTCGTAGCAATTGTGCGCAATCAGCTCAAAAGCCCGCCGATCAGCAGGAGCACGCAAAGAATGCTTCCCGCAATGGGAACGGCGATCGGGACGGCAAATGTTCCCTCCGAAATCGGTTCGGCTTTGCGCTTCAAGAGTATCAATGCTGCGTTGACGAACGCGAAGATCACGAGTGTCAGACGCGACGTGGTCTCGGCAAGACCCTCCAACGGAAATGAAAGCGCGAGGATCAGCACGGCGCCGACCACAAGGGCGGTCGCGTTCGTCGGAGTCCGCGTCATTGGGTTCACACGCGCAAGGCCGGACGGTAGCATTTGCCGATCGGCCATTCCATAAATCACTCTCGATGCCATCACCATTAGTGCAATGATGCCGTTGACTGTGGCGACTACGGCGATCGCGCTGATCGCAGTGGGCGAAGCACCGGTGACTCTTTGGAAGACGAGGCTGAGAGGCGCGCTGGCTGCGGCAAGCTCGGCTCGTGGGACCGAGACCAGGGCGATCCACACAATGACAATGTAGAACAGCGTCGAAATCGCCAGCGTTAGAAAGATAGCCTTCGGTAGGGTTCGTTGCGGGTCTTTGACCTCTTCGGCAATGTTGGCCAATCCTTCGAAGCCGATAAAAGCGAAGAATGCCAGCAGGGAAGCGGAGACAACGCCTGCCACCGCCGCGAAATTGTCCAGGCCACTCCAAACTTCTGGGAGATGAGTGATTAGATTAGTCGATGTGGTAGCACCGTAGAAGATGATGACCAACAGGCCGCCGATCTCGATCAACGTCATAAGTCCGGCGATAGCAACGGATTGCATGATGCCCCAGGCTGCAACCGCACCCATGAGGAGAACCACGCCCGTGATGATCACGGCTGGCGGAAAATTGACGAACTCGCGGATGTACCCTGCACTCCCCTTGGCGATTGCAGCAGCAGAAATGACTCCCACGGCAATCACCATCAAGCCGATCAGGAGTGCGAGCCGTTCGGAGCCAAACCCCGCCCTGACATAGGCGGCTTCACCGGCACTCACCGGCATGCGCGACGCAAACTCGGCGAATGATGCTGCGGTTGGCGCCATCACCAGTCCCGCCAACAAAAAGGCGAGAGGCGCATGCATGCCAGCTCGCCCTGCCGTCGCTCCGATCAAAACGTAGATCCCTGCCCCGATCGTCACCCCGAGCCCAAACAAGACAGCAAGCGGCAGGTTTAGTGAGCGCACCAGTGAAGGCTGCGCACGATCAGTCAGCGTCTTGTCTGAAGCGATGATCATTTCCTGTGATTGCGCCTTCCGGTGCAGAGCGTCGCACAACACACGAATAATTCTAGCAAGTTTTTTGCGGAGATTCTTGACGTTGTGCGAACCATCCAGCGGTTCACAGACTGGAAACAACCTGCTGCAGGAGATCCCTGACTTCACTTGCGATTGTTTCCAACTGTGGATTTTTGATTGCCATCATCGACGCGACTGGATCGACGGCTGAGACCTTGATGAGACCCCTGCTCATTTCCTGGACGACCACATTGCAAGGCAGCATTGTTCCTATCGTATCCTCAATCCGCAGCGCCTTATGTGCGAACTCAGGATTGCAGGCGCCGAGAATGGTGTAGGAGCGGAATTCGATGTTGAGCTTCTTCTTCATCGTTGCCCGCACGTCGATTGTCGTCAACACCCCAAAGCCCTTTGCAGCCAGGGCATCTGTGACATGTTGGATCGCCTGTTCGAACGGCATCTCAAGCGTCTTGCTGAAATAGTAGCTCATGCTCACCTCCAATCGCCGAAGCGCGCAACGACGCGGCACATCGTGAAGCCAATTCAACGCCTGCCACGTCCGAAGCCGTCAATCGCAGTCGCTTGCGCAATTCAGCAGGGCGGCGTCACATGGCGCCGCAGTCGGCCCCGATAAGCTGATCTGCAACAATTTTCTGCTCGGCTGTCAGCGCGGCATAGAGCTTCTCAGTTGCTGGTTTGACCACCTTCATGGATTCGATCATTGCCTCCATGCTCTTGATTCGAAGATCCATCCGCTCGATAGCGCCGCCTTTATCCATGGCACCCATCATGCCCGTGCGCGAGCCCTGCATCACGTCCACTCGGGTCTTAATCGCGTCGGCATAACCCTTCCAGACGCCGGCCTGGGCATCGGTTATCTTCAATTCTGTCTTCAGATTGGCGAGACGGCTATCAGCCATGGCACCCATCTGCATTTCTTTGTCCTGCATCTTGCCTTGGCCCATCATACCCCGACCCATCAAGCGTTCGCCCATCATGCCCATCATCGGGCAGCCACCGCCCGCCATGCCCATCGTGCGTCCGGCCGGAGCACCGGCTTGCGCGAAGGCTGGGAAGATTGCGGCTGTACCAATGGCAAGCGCGAGAGCGGCAGTGGCGAGGGAATTGTTCATGGCGCGGTCCTAATCCGGTGATCGAATTCTGTTGAAAGGGGGCTTGTTCGGCGCCAGATCAGGATCAGAGAGAACACCGCACTCGATCAGCACTTTGCTCAACCCGTCGTTTTCCGGCAGTGCCAAAGAACGTAGGCCATTGACCGAGACGCCTGACAGCCTCGGAAACTACTCAGACCCATATTATGAACGGTCTGGAAGATGAGACGTTCTACATGTTCCGTCGCCGGCATTGGCCATGGAGACAGTTCATCCGTCGGTCGATGTGCGTAGTTTCCGAACCTGCCCGTGCGATTGTCATGCAGTCTATGATCCGACTTGGAGCACTTCTATGCCGATGCCGAAGCGAGCTTGCAATCTCCATCTCAGGTCGCAGATGCGCATGGGAACACCTTGCAACCGAGCTTCACTACGGTGAGCGAGCCATTCAAAAAGTCTCTGTGGAGAAGCCGATCATGTCGCGCAAATTTAGCATGGCCTTTGCTCTGTTGGCCGCTTTCGCCATTGCTACGCCCGCTGTCGCCAGCGAAAACTGGCCAGACTCTATCGATCAGTACGTTCTGCAGGTCCGGAAGGCGGTTAAAACGACGGATATGGAGGGGTATCTGGCGGCAGTGAAGAACCCGGATGGCGCCATGCTGCTCGACGTTCGCGAGGATGATGAGTTCAAGTCCGGTCACGTCCCGGGCGCCGTCAACTTGCCCCGCGGATTGTTGGAATTCCGTATCTGGAAGCTTTTCGGGTATCCTGCAAAAGTCGAGATGAACCGCAAGATCTACGTGCAATGCATGACCGGCGGTCGAGCAACACTCGCGACCAAGCAACTTCAAGACATCGGCTTCACCGACGTGATCGCCGTCATCATGAATTTTGAAGAGTGGAAGACAATGGGCAATCCGCTCCTGTGACGAGTCTCGTGTTAATCCAAAGGGGATCTTTCACGAGCGTCTTAAGCGCAGTTATTCTTGGACTCGTCATGACACGATGTGCTGCGAGAAGAAAAATTATCTGCGGCCACCTGGTAAGCGGTTGAACCTTTGGACAAGTTTTGAGAGTGGAGTAACAGATCATGAGCGAAGTCGTACGCCAGACCGCCGCGAGCAGAAAATCCA
>JAYSUN010000029.1:0-20603 GCA_043719045.1 Hyphomicrobiaceae bacterium
TGAACTTGGCGACCCCGAGAAAATCAAGGCCCGCATTGATGAGTATCAGAAACGCTTCGCCAACCCGTTTGTCGCCGCCGAACGCGGTTACATCGACGAGGTCATCACCCCTCGCGCCACCCGCCGCCGCATCTGCCGTGCGCTCAACATGCTGGCCGGAAAAAAAGTCACCAACCCCTGGAAGAAGCACGATAATATTCCGCTGTGATCCGCCGGGCGACCCGCACATCACCAGCAATTCTCAATGTGAAACCCGAACCACCGTCCCAAAAGACGGGGGAAAAGTCCGCCACATTGAGAATTGCTGACACATCACGGCGCATCTTGACATCAACGCATCAGATGTTGCACATCTTGAGCATGCGGACCACACTCGACATCGGCGATGACGTGTTAGCCGCGGCCAAGGACTTGGCGCGCGCGGAAGGCCGGACCATGGGTGACGTGATCTCAGATCTGGTGCGGCGGGCGCTGACGCAGCCCCAGCACGATCATATCCACGGCGGTATGGCTGAATCGCAGTCGGCTTTCCTCGCCAATGATTGGGCAACATTTCCGATGCGGGACGGTCCACTCGTGTCGTCGGAATTGATCGCATCGATCCAGGATGAGCTGGATATCGAGGACGCAACGCCGTTCGACCATGCGCGCAATGCGCCGCGGATATGCGATGACGTGAAGCCGGCGCGGAAACGTTAAGTGGGGACGCCGCAATGCGTTCGCTACTCGACATCAACATGTTGCTGGCGCTGTCGGACCCTAAGCATCCGCATCATGTGCGGGCACAGCGCTGGCGGCAGACTGACCCGGGACAGGGTTGGGCCAGTTGCCCACTGACGCAGAACGGATTCCTGCGGATTGCGTCACAAAAGTCCTATGCCAATCCGATTCCGCTGCCGCATGCGCTCGTTGTGCTGCGACAATTGACGGCGCGCCCCGACCATCAGTTCTGGCCAGATGATCTGAGCTTGCTCGATAGCGCAGCGATCGATCATTCGCGGCTGCTCGGGCCGCGGCAGCTGACCGACGTGTATCTGCTCGCTCTCGCCGTCAAACACGGCGGGCGTTTCGTGACGCTCGACACCGGCATCGCATTGTCCTCAGCCCGTGGGGCGACAGTGCCTCAGCTGGTGTCCATCTAGTTGCGTCTCACGCCCTGACAACGTCCTTCGGTGCTACGTGTTGTCACCCAGCAAGCTGGCACAAACCGCGTCCGTCACTTGCCGCGTCGTGGCTGTGCCGCCAAGATCCGGTGTGTGCAAACCCGGGTCTGAGGTGACCTGCTCGATCGCCTTCATCAGGCGCGCGGCGGCGGCCGCTTCACCCAGATGCTCCAACATCATCACCGTCGACCAGAACGTGCCGATCGGGTTGGCGATACCCTTGCCGATAATGTCGAAGGCGGAACCATGAATCGGCTCGAACATCGATGGGAAGACGCGCTCTGGATTGAGGTTCGCCGTCGGTGCGATGCCAAGAGATCCAGCCAAGGCTGCGGCCAGATCCGACAACACATCGGCGTGCAGGTTGGTCGCCACGACCGTATCAATGGTTGCCGGTTTCATCACCATGCGCATGGTCATTGCGTCGACCAGCATTTTATCCCAGGTGACGTCCTTGAACGCCTCGGCCACTTCACGCGCGATCTCGTCCCACATCACCATGGCGTGGCGCTGGGCGTTTGATTTGGTCACCACCGTCAGCAGTCTGCGCGGGCGGGATTGCGCAAGCTTGAAGGCAAAGCGCATGATGCGTTCGACCCCGGTGCGCGTCAGGATTGACACGTCGGTCGCGACTTCCAGCGGTAAACCTCGATGCACCCTGCCACCGACGCCAGCGTATTCGCCTTCGGAGTTTTCGCGCACGATCACCCAATCCAGCTCTGGACCATGCACGTTGCGCAACGGGCTGGTGATGCCCGGTAGAATCCGCGTCGGACGGACGTTGGCATATTGATCGAACGGCTGGCAGATGGCCAAGCGCAGGCCCCATAGCGTGATATGATCCGGAACATCCGGTGCGCCGGCTGAGCCGAACAGGATGGCGTCGTGCGACTTGATCTGGTCGCGACCGTTGTCCGGCATCATGACGCCGTGCTTTTTGTAGTACTCCGAACCCCAATCGAAATGGTCGATTTTGAATGTGAAGTGGCCCGCGCGCTTCGCCAACGCGTGCAACACCTCGACGCCCGCTGCAATCACTTCAGTGCCAATGCCGTCGCCTGGGATGGCGGCAATCGTGTAGATTTTCATTGGCGGTCAAAATCCTGAATGCGGCGGGCAACGGACTCCAGCGCAAGATGGCCGAAACACGCTGATCGGGTGTCATCACACGGTTTGCATCGCTGCTGATCAATCCGCCAGCATGGCCAAGGCTGCCCGGCGGTCACTCAGCTTCAAGCGCAGGAACAGGGTTCGAGCAGCCTTGATGTCTTTTTCGGTGCCGCTTGCCGCCGCGGCCTTGAGTGCCACCGTCGTTGGGTGATCGGCGCCACAGATAAAGCTCAACGCCCCGGCGAGCCGCCCCATCGCGTCCCGATCAATTGCAGTCTCGTCCATCGCGGGCTTGTCCTTGCTCGAATGCGGGAGTGAGACATGTTCAGTGCGGTCAGGCTATCTGCATTCGCAGGGTGTCACTATGTTCCTCAGCCCCGCAGGGCGCAAGTGCCTCGGCCTTCGTCCAGTCGCGACTGACAACGCTTCAGCTCATCCGATAGTTGAAGCTGATGGAAATGCGCTCACCACGGCCGCGTGTGACGGGCACGCCATGACGCAAAAAACTTTCCCAAAGTAGCACTGTGCCTGGCTCCGGCGTGACATCGACAAAGCTGCGGTTGGCAACGGAGGCCGAAGTTTTGCGGCGCGGGGCTGCCATCATTTGCGGCAATCGCGGGTCTTCGAACTTGATCCCGGCCGCGCCTTTGGGAAGCGCCACATAGGCGGTGCCGGAGATCACGCTGTTCGGATGAATGTGAGCTGCGTGCTGGCCACCGGGATCCAGGATGTTGATCCACAGACTATCGAGTTCGAGCTTCTTGCCGTCGAGATCGAATTCCAACAGGTCGACAAAACGGGCCACATGCTTGTCCAAACGCTGGACCAGGTCGGCAATGACAGGATCGCGCCACGGCAGGTCGTCAAGCGACGCGTAGGACGTGTACCCATGATAGTCATGTTTGCGACACCACGCTTGACCGGCGGTATCGTCAGAGGCGATGGCGCGACAACTGCGGAGCAGATCACGGACCAAGACGTCACCTGCCTCCCCCGGCGCAATGCCGGCGCGGTAAATGGTCGAGGCAAACAGCGGCAACAGCTTTGACATCGGAGGGACCACGTGAGGGGAGCGCAGGCGGGTCTATAGCTGGTCCGCGGCTCTCATGCAGGGGCCAAAACGGGCGCGCAGGTGGTGCCCGCACGCCCGATGATCTGGTTGTCTCGCGAGACCATCGCGACGCGCTTATTTCCGCTGCAGCAGTTTTTCACGCAGCGACCGCAGTGCGCCACCTGGAGTTGGGGCTGGAGCTGCGGGCGCTACAGCCGCTTGGCGCAGGCCGGTGCCGCCCGTGGTCGTCGAGACCGGACCAGCTTCGCGGCGGGTCAGGCTTGCGATGGCGCGTGGCGGCGCGACCGGTGCGGTTGCAGCCGCGACGGCGCGGGATTGCTGGCTGTCTGGATCGCGGCGTGACAGGCGTTGTTGTGCAGCTGCGACTGGGGCTGCGTCGTAATCGACGAGGCCGGCCAGTTCGGGCTCGGTCACAATCGAACCCATCGCATCGGCAAGCGCTGTCAAATTCTGAGTCCCATCGGTGATACCCGATGACGATGCGCGCCAGCGTTCCACGATCGCTTCCAGGAAGCCCTCGTCGCCAACCGACTTCTGCCACTTCTCAGAGAAGCGTGCGGTCGATGATCTCGGCATGTTGATCTTGGCGAGCTCGTCGAACTTGATGCGCACCGGCAAGGTGACGCCATCCCCGAAGGCAATGGCTTCGCGTTGACCGAGGGCTGGCAGGAACTCGAGCAGGCCTGAGCCCGTGTCGGAGACGGCGGACTGGACGATGGCCTGATCGCGGTCGTTGGACATGCGCAGCGCGAAAACGGTGTTGCACTGTGACAGAATGGTGGGGTCGATTTCCGATGGACGCTGCGTCACGATGCACAGCGATGCGCCATACTTGCGGCCCTCTTTGGCGATCTTGGCAATGGCGCGCTTACACGGCTCAAAGCCCATCGCACCATTGGCTGGCACGTAGCGGTGGGCTTCCTCGCAGACGAGTGTCACCGGCACCTGACCCTCCGACCACAGCGCAAAGTCGAAGGTCATGCGGCAGAGAACGGAGACAACGACATTGACGATTTCATGCGGAATGCCGGTCAGCTCCAGAATGGTAATTGGCTTGTTGGCAACCGGAACACGGAAGATGCGGCCCAGGATCTGCGCCATGCCGTCATAGACAGTCAGCGAGCCGAACATGAAGGCGTAGCGCGGGTCCTGGCTGATGTACTCAATGCGCTGCTTGATGTTGCGGTAGGGCGAGATGTCTTTTTTGTTTTCAAGCCGACCCATGCGCTCGTCGATCAGCGAGAGCAAATCCGACATGCGATAAGGGACCGGCGTGTCAACGGTGAACTTGGTGTCCGGGTTCAAGCCGCGGCGCAGGCTGTTCGGCGTGTTCTTTTCGGCACGGCTGGTGGTGTAGCGACCTTTGGCAATGGGGATCAGTTCCTGCAGCAGTTCGACTTCCTGCTTGCGATCGCCGGCACTGCCGAGAACCACCTCGATGAACTCTTCAAAGGTCAACAACCAGTAGGGCAACTGCATGTTGCGGGGCGAAACGACTTCACCCCACTCTGGAAACGCAGTCGCATATTCATTGTGGGGATCCAACAGAACCAAGTGCGCATTTGGGTTCTGTTCGAGGATCGCGCGCAGAATGAGCGCCGTGGTGCAGGATTTGCCGGTGCCGGTCGTGCCCAGAATGGCGAAGTGCTTACCGAGGAGATCATCGACTTTGATCATCGCGGGAATTGATGCATCCTGACGGATCGCGCCGACCCTGACCGAGCCGCGGCCATCGCCGACAAAGGCAAGCTCGAGTTCGGGTTTTGACGCCACACGGCAGCGATCGCCGAGTGCTGGATAGACAGTCACGCCGCGATTGAACGAGCCGGGCTTGTCGTCACGTGGACGCCAGAGTTCGCCGACGAGGCCGACTTCGGCAATCCAGATTTCGGTATCCCCCTCACGTTGCGCTGGAACCGGCACCGACAAAGCCGAGACAATCGCGAGCACAACCGTGTTGGCCGTGTCGATCGCGAGCAAGGTGCCCATTTCCGGGCGCTGCGCCGGGCTCTTCGTGCGCTTATCGGCGCCGGGTGCGGGCTGACCGCCATCCAGCAGGACAATGGCCTTTGAGCCGGTCACGGAGACGATGCGTCCGATCGACAATTCGGCCAGACGGGGGGAACCGGCAACTTCAGCGAGCAGTGATGGGGTCGTGTTCATGGGACACTCTGCGGAGTTCGAAGTATTCTAGGATCAACGCGAATTACACGGGAGACACTTTGTTGGCAGGCGCCATAGCCGCCAACGGATAGGCCGAACTCATTTCGGCATGAGCAGTGACCAGATGTGGAGCTGGCAGAAAGATCGAGACCTCAGTGCCGCGGCCTTTGATCGATTCGATCTTGAGCGCGCCACCGTGTAACTCGACCAGAGCCTTGGCGATCGGCAGGCCAAGACCAGTGCCCTCGCGCCAGCGGGTCTTGCCGCCATCGACTTGACCGAATGGGGTCATGGCGACGACGATCTCTTCAGGGCTCATCCCGACGCCGGTATCGCGCACCAGGATCATGGCGCCACCATCATTCAGGCGGCAACCTTCGACCGACACACTGCCGCCGGCGGGCGTGAATTTGATGGCATTCGAGATCAGGTTTGTCACGATCTGGCGGAGTTTTACGGCGTCGCCTTTGACGACCGGCAGATCGGCTGAGGTTTTGACGTCGACAACAACACCGGCCTCCTGCGCGACCAGTTTGAATGTTGCGCTCGAGACTGAAAGCACTTCGTCGAGATCAATCTCGCGATTGTTCAGGGTGTATTTGCCGCTCTGGATTTTCGAAATGTCGAGAATGTCGTTGATCACCGCAAGCAGGTGGCCGGCGGCATCTTGGATCAGATGCGAGTATTCGACGATCTCGGGCGTGGACAATTGACGCGTGTCTTGCTGGCTGAGCAGCTTTGAGAAACCGATGATGGTGTTGAGCGGCGTGCGCAGTTCATGGCTCATGTTGGCAATGAACTCGGACTTGACGTTGCTCGCCAACTCCGCTTCGACGCGGGCGGAATGTTCAGCCACGCGCGCCCGGTGACGGAGCACGGCATCTCCGAGTAACGAGGCGTACTCGTTCATCAAAGACGGGGGTTTCCCGGTGTGTGCAGATTGGCCGATCATGGGACCATCGTGGTTTGGACGCTTCGTCGTCGCTTTGACACTAGCGGGTAGCGTCTAATTTGAAGTTAATGCCGAGTTGCAGATTTTGTTTGAATAACAATCAATTGCAGGTGTGCCCTAAATGCAATCGGCGGGAGTTGAACTCCCGCCGGATCGGATTATGAGGTCAAACAGCTGGCTCAGCGTCACCGCTTTGGTGCAGTCATTGCGGCATCCCCATCGGCAAGTCGACGGACCAGTTCGGCGGCGTCAACTTCAGCGGTGGCTTCGCCTTTAGCTTTAGCTTTGGCCTTGCTGGCAATCGGCGCTACGGCCGCGGCTGGTTCGGGCTTGGCAATCGAAGCTGTCGACTTTCTCGATGTTGCGGCTGGTGTGGGCGCCCTTGCCACAGCATCGGTCGGGACATCGTTTTGCACCATCTGGCGGACCACATCGGTATTGTGGCTGGTCGCGTCGCCGGACAAGCCATCGCCCGTGACCGACTTTGCTTCCTCATGTTTACCCTGCAAACCGAGCACCAGTGCCAGGTTCTGGACAATTCGCGGATCGCCGCCGTTCTTCGCCGCGGCCTGCCGGAGCAGTGTTTCGGCTTTGTCGGCCTGGCCGTTCATGGCGTGTGCCATCGCCAGATTGTTCAGAACTGTGGATTGCTCTGGCGCTATCTCATGGGCGCGTTGGAAGAAGGGGATGGCTTCAGCGTTTTTGTTTTGCTTGGCGAGCACGGTTCCGCGCGCCGAGATCACCCGCCAATCCGGCTTCATCGGATCATCAGCATGTTCGAGCAGTTTCTGCGCCGTTGAAAGCTGGTCGTGTTCCAGAGCCAGCCGGCCGTATTCACCGTTGATTTCACGGTCAGTCGTGTTGTGGCGATGGGCTTCCTGGAGAATGATCAGCGCTTCTCTCTTTGAGCCCATGGCCTTGAGGTTGCGCGCATAATTGACGGCGGCGCGTGGGTCGCGCGGATTGTCGCCATGTTGCTTGCCCCAGTAGAGGGTGGCCTTATGCAGCTCGCTTTGCGGCGCGGCGTCGGTGGGCGCAGGTTGCTGTTGCAGCGATTCATTTGACGACAGGAGCGGGTTGCCGCTGCCGCTGGCGCATGCGCCCAACATGAGACCGGCAGACAAGGCTGCCAGAACCGGCATCGTCCGGCGGGTTGTCGAACGACGGGGACTCAAGGAAATTGCAACGTAGGACATTCGGGTCTCCGAAGAACGCAAGGGTGCTGAAACGCATGCGGGGGGCCAGAGACGCCGATAAATTTGTCTGGCTTACGTGTTACAATGCAGCACAGCCGTCAAAAAAGGCTTAAGCATCTGGCGAAGGTCATCGCTGACATTGCGGCCGGGCAACGCTTCGGCTAACAGGGACTGCAACCGGGTCAACGCGGCACCACGAACGAGCCGCATCAGGACTGCCGCTATGAACCAGACCAACCTGCTGCTGGAATACCTGCCGATTGCCGTCTTCATCGGTGTTGCCGGCGTCATCGGCTTGGCCCTGATGATCGCGCCATTTGCCCTGGCGGTGCGCAATCCCGACCCGGAAAAGGTCTCAGCCTACGAGTGCGGTTTCAACGCGTTTGACGACGCGCGCATGAAATTTGACGTCCGCTTCTATCTGGTGTCGATTTTGTTCATCATCTTCGATCTTGAAGTGGCTTTCCTGTTCCCCTGGGCCGTAGCCTTCAAAGAGGCCGGCGTGTTTGGCTTTTGGTCGATGATGACGTTCCTGGGCGTGCTGACCATTGGCTTCATCTACGAATGGCGCAAAGGCGCGCTCGACTGGGATTGAGCCGCAGGCACACACACGGTGCTTCGGTCGACCCGGCCTATCTGCTGCGCTCGGGCATGGTTACGCGACGGCACCGAGATACAGTTGTTTGACCAGCGGATTGGTCTTCAGATCCTCGACCGTCCTACCCTCGTAGGCGATCGCGCCGTGGACGATGATGTAGCCGCGATCCGCAATCCGCACCGCCTGCTGAAAATTCTGCTCAGCCATCAGCACCGTCAGACCAAACGTGTCGCGCAACTCGCCGATTTTGGTGATGGTCTGTTGCACGAGCAACGGGGACAGCCCCACCGATGGTTCGTCGACGAGCAATAGTTTTGGCGAGGACATCATGGCGCGGCCGATGGCCAGCATCTGCTGTTGCCCACCGGACATGGTGCCGGCAAGCTGAGTTCGCCGCTCCGCCAAGATCGGAAACGCATCATACGCAAATGCCAGATTGCGCGCGATGCCGACACGCGCTTCGTGGCGATACGCCCCAAGCATCAAGTTCTCTTCAACGGTCAGCTTGGCGAACAGGCGACGGCCCTCCGGCACCAGAGCGATGCCGAGCCCGACAATGGCTTCGGTCGGGAGGGCCGTAAGGTCATGGCTGCCGCTGTCCGTGTGCAACGTAATTTTCCCGACTGACGGGCGCACCAGGCCCATCAGGCACTTCATCAGCGTGCTCTTGCCGTTGCCGTTGGTGCCCAGCAGAACAACGGTTTCACCTTGCTCGACGTGCAGCGAGACATCTTCAAGAGCGCGGACCGCGCCGTAGCCCGCGGTGACATTGCTGATGGTCAGACTAAGTGCCAAGATAAGCCTCCTGCACGCGCGGGTTGGCCATGACGTCGGCAGGTGAGCCTTCGGCAATGACTTTGCCGGCTTCCAGGCACAGGACGCGTTCGGAAAAGCGCATCACGGCATGCATGATGTGTTCGATCATGATGATGGTGATACCGTCTTTATTCAAGGCCAGTAGCAACTCCAGCACTTCGTCGATCTCGGCGCTCGATAGCCCAGCCATGGCCTCGTCGGAGATCAGCAATTTGGGCCGTGCGGCCACCGCCCGCGCCAGCTCCATCTTGCGCAATTCGACCTGCGACAATTGACTTGAGAGCACGTGCGCCTTGGCGCCAAGCCCCATCTTGTCGAGGATGCCACCGACTTCGGCTTCTTGTTGGCGCACGCTGAGCCCGTGGCCGATGGCGGCGAAGTCAATAGCGACCAGCAGGTTTTCCAGCACCGTCATGGACTTGAACGGGCGCGGGATCTGGAAACTGCGAGCGATCCCGAGGCGGGTCCGTTTGAAGGCTGGCAACGTCGACACATCACGGCCATTGAAGATGATGTGACCCGCATCATTGTGGAGGGCACCGGAGATGCAGTTAATCAGCGTTGTTTTGCCGGAACCATTGGGACCGATCAGGCCGAAACGCTCGCCGGGCCTGATCGAAATGCTGACGTCGCTGACGGCCGTAAAGCCGCCAAAGCGCTTGGTGATGCCATTGACGTGGAGGATCGGTTCGACGGAGGCCATGGTCATGACGCCCCCCCCCGGTCGGGTTTGGTGTCAGGTTTGGTTTCGGCTGTAGATGTGCGCTTAAAACTGCGGCGGAAGAGGCCGATCAAGCCGTCCGGTGCTGCGACGACGAACAGGACCAGCATCAAGCCAAGCACCAGCACGTTGATCTCCGACGAAATCGTCACAGTCAGCAATTGTTGCGTGGTGCCAAGCAAAATGGCGCCGAGCACAGGCCCGATCCAATGTGCGGTACCTCCGATCAATGCCATGGCGAGTGCCGAGACCGAGTAGTTCAAGTTAAATGCCGAGGCCGGGTCGGCGTACTGCAGGTACATCGCAGCCGGCGCCCCCATGGCACACAAGAAGAAACCGGACAGGCTGCACGCCAGCAACTTTAGCTGCAGCGTCGGCACGCCGGTACATTCAGCGGCCAATTCATCGTCGCGCACGGCCCGCAAGCCACGGCCGATCCAACTGCCCTGGACGTAACGCGCGGCCGCGACGGCCAGCACCACCATGACGGCTGCGATGACAAACAGCATGCGGATGTAGCTATCGAAAGGTGCCGTTGGCGGCGGCCGCAACAATTGAATGCCCGAGGCGCCGCCCACGAACTTCCAGTTGATGATGAAGGTCTCGATGATGATGCTGATGGCGATGGTCGCGATCGAGAAAAAGATGCCGTGCATGCGCAAGGTCAGCAGGCCGATCGCAAATCCGAGGATCGAACCGACCACACCGGCCACCGCAATCTGGACCAGCAACGGTGCGCCGAAGGCTTTGGTCAGAAACACGGCCGTGTAGACGCCGAGGCCAAAAAAAGCGTTGGTGCCAAAATTGACGTAGCCGGCATAGCCGCCGAGGATGTTCCAGGCTGTGGCCAGGACGATGAACTGCAGGATGATGTAGCCGGCAAAGAAGACGTAGTCGTTGGTCGCGACGACTGTCAGCCCGTAAGCACTCGCGACAAAAATGGCCGCGCCCAACCAAAATCCGATGCCCCGCACGCTCATCTCCCGAACAAGCCTTGTGGTCGCACGGCAAGGACGCCAAGCAACATCGCAAATGAGATGGCCGGCGCCCAGGAGGCGCCATAGAGCGTCAAGACGATGGATTCTGCGACGCCGAGGATCAGACCCGCAAGCAACGTGCCGCTCATACTGCCGAGGCCCGCCATCACCACGACGCAGAAGGTGCGGCCGATGTAAGCGCGATCCAACGTTGGTTCGACGGGTTGCACAATGATGAGCAACGCGCCGGCGATGCCGAGCACGCCGGTGGCGATGCCGAAGGCCCACTGTTTGATCGTGACGGGATTGGCACCCATCAAGCGCAACGCGTCCGCATCCTGTGCCACGGCCCGAATGGCGCGGCCGGTAAAGGTCTTGGACAGGTACAAGGTCAGTGTCAGCGTCAGCAGGAGCGCCACGACAAAGGCCACGATCAATCGCATCGGGATGCGGAGGGAGAAAACTTCAAGGCTCTTGCCGATGTAAGATGCACTGACCGAGCGTTGATCGACGCCGAACACCAGGATGATGCCGACTTCAATGATGAAGGCAATACCGAAGAAAAACGCGATTCCGCGGACGCCCGCATCGCTACCGCGCTTTTCGAAGGTCTCGTAGTAGAGGCGGTACATGCCGAGGCCGAGCACGAAGAACACAGGCGTCAGGATGAGCCCCGCGACGATGGGATCGATACCGAATTCGGTCAGCCAGTAGGTTCCATAGGCGGCGAGCACAAGGAAGGCTGGATGAGCGACGTGCGGCACGTCCAGCAATCCGAACGATACGGACAGGCCGATGCTGACGGCTGCATAAAAGCAGCCGAGCAGCAGGCCGAGTACCACCGCATCGAGCAGAAGTTCGTAAGAGAACACGTCAATCCCCCAACCGTCAGTCTGGCCAGCTGTTCCAGTTCAGCCAAGACTGACGGGCCTGCTGTCGTCGGTTACTTCCGGGCCGCTTCAAACGGCGTCACAACATCGCCGGTCTTCAACTTTGGTGGGAACAGGATGACCTGTTTGCCCGGCAATCGGAATTGCTCGACGTTTTTGTCGACGACGCCGCGGAACTGGGCGAGCACGGTCGCGGTTTCCTTGCGCTCGCCGTCGGCCGAAAACTCGATCGGGCCGACAATGGTCTGATGCACATTTTCACGGAGGTACTTTGACAGCACTTTATCATCGAGCGATTTGGTGGCGTTCACCGCCGCCTCAATCAGCTGGCCAGAGGCATAGCCGAAGGGCGCCAGATAGTAGCCGAGCGCATCCGCCTTGGCGGCAGCTCCCCGTGGCGTGTATTTTTCGAAGAACTCTTTGGTGCCGGCAAATTGCATGCTGGGTTCGGGCAGCCAGCTGTTGTAGTTGACGACGCCATTGAGCAACGAGCCCAGGGTTTCCATATTCGACGTGAACTGGGCGCCGACCATGCCACCGCCAAAGATTTTCACGCTTTCGCCGACGCCGATTTCATTGACGGCGCGCAGAATACCGACGGTATCCGGTGGGTAGCTCGCGACATAGACCATATCGGGCTTAGCCGCACGAATCGCCCGCATCATCGACGAGAATTCGACCGTGGATGGCGGATAATTTTGTTCGTAGACGACCTTGATGTTGCGCGTGCCAGCCAACGACCTGACAGCATTGGCAACGTTCTGGGCGAACTCCTGGTCGGCGGCCAGGACAGCTATGGTTTTGGCGCCCGCATTCTCGCCGACGTCAAGGAATGCGCGGGCCCAGCTGTCAGCCGGACCCCAAGGCGCATTGTTGAACCACATATCGTGATTGACGCTGCGATTGACCTGGAACGAGAAGTTGCCGATCAACAGTTTGCCGCGTTGTTTGACCATCGGCATCAAGGGTGCGGTTGGCACTGTCGCATACGGCGCAAACAACAGATCGACCTTGTCGACGTCGAGCAGTTTGGAATAAATCGCCGGTGTTTCAGAAGCGCTGGACTTGTCGTCATAGACGACCAGTTCGACCTTGCGGCCGAGCAAGCCGCCCTTGGCATTGATATCATCGCGCCAGATCTCGATGCCGATCAGCGAGGACTTGCCACCGCCGGCCAGTCCACCAGTCGCTGCCATGCTCATGCCGATTTTGATCGGTGGTTGCTGGGCGCTGGCAGGTCCGCCAAGGCTCATTCCCAGCGGCAGTGCCATGGCCGCAATGGCCAAGGCAGACATCAGGCGTCTGCGTGTCATAGCTTCAATCCTCCCGAGACATTCGTCTTTGCTGGGTCGAGCTTGATCGCGACCCTTGAGCGCACGCTAGTAGACCTCGGCGATCCTGGCAAGCACGTGCCCAAGGCCTTTTTTTATCCACCAGAGGCACCGCCACAGCGCCATTCCATCGATCGATTCCCTGACCGCCTCCGGCGACACCGACGTTGAGATGTTGGGGCGCTGGGACGTTCAATCGGCGACATCCGACGTTCGAAACAAAGTCACTTGAAACAAAAAAATTCCGGGCAGCATCTTGCGACGCGACCCGGCTGGTCAGAACGGCAGAACCGTTACGGCTTTTTCGGCTCGTCTTTTTTGGCGGTATCGGCCTTGGCGGGCTCAGGCTGAACCGCGATTTCAGCCTTCTTCGGAAGATTGACAGTTTCGCCGCGTGCAAGCTTCAGGGCGTCCTGGAGCTGCAGATCCTTTTCAGGCTCCTTCGGCACGTAAGCCGATGAACCCGACTCTTCCTTCTCCGGCTTCTTGTTCGGATCGCTCTTGAGGTGGCCACGCAAGCTCGCTTCACCGCGTGGTTTCTCGGTTGTCTTCGGTTTCAACTCTTCGGGCAACTCGTTCTCGACCAGCATATCCGGATCGATGCCCTTGGCCTGAATCGAGCGACCAGAGGGTGTGTAATAGCGCGCGGTCGTCAAGCGAATGGCACCGTTCTGGCCGAGTGGGATAATCGTCTGAACCGAGCCTTTACCGAACGAGCGAGTGCCGACGATGGTGGCACGCTTGTGGTCCTGCAGGGCACCGGCCACGATTTCGGAGGCCGAGGCCGAGCCACCGTTGATCAACACGATGATCGGCTTGCCGTCGGAGATATCACCTGCGCGCGCGTTGGCACGCTGCATTTCCTCAGCGTTACGCCCCTTGGTGATGACGATCGCCCCCTTGTCGAGGAAATCATCCGAGACGGCGATGGCCTGATCCAGTAACCCGCCCGGATTGTTGCGCAGGTCGAGGACGAAACCCTTGAACGTCTTATTGCTGTCTTTGAGCTGCTTCTTCAGCCCATCGACATGCTTCACGAGGCTCGCATGAGTCTGTTCATTGAAAGTTGAAACCTTGGCATAAATGATGTCGTCTTCCAGGCGCGATTTTACGGCCTGAATGCGGATCACGTCACGCACAATCTTGATATCGAATGGCTCGTCGCGACCTTTGCGGACAACCGTGAGATTGATCGGCGTGTTCACAAGACCCCGCATTTTCTCGACCGCCTGCTCCAAACTCAGGCCGACGATCTGATCGCCATCGAGATGCGTGATCAGATCATTCGCCATGACGCCTGCCTTTGCAGCCGGCGTGTCATCAATTGGCGACACGACTTTGACGACGCCGTTTTCCATCGTCACTTCGATGCCAAGACCGCCGAACTCACCTCGGGTCTGGACTTGCATGTCCTTGAAGTTTTTCGGGTTCATGTACGATGAATGCGGATCGAGCGCAGCGAGCATGCCGTTGATCGCGCTGTCGATCAGGGCGGCATCGTCGGGCTTGTCGACGTAGTCGTTGCGCACCCGCTCGAGCACGTCACCGAACAGATCGAGCTGGCGATAAATTTCATTGTTCGGTGTCGTGGCGGAATACGTTTTGGAGACATTGAACATGCTGGTCGCCGCGGCAACGCCTGCCAGCGACACAAACGACCAGAAGGCCAAGTCTGTTTTGCGGCTCATCGTTTGGAACCTTCCTGCACTCACCGTGCGCTGAACCCACTGAAGACTGAACAAAGATCCTGATTCTGTATTCTGTGGTCTGACCCGCATTTCGCCACGCCTTGCCATAGCCGTCAACCCGGCGAGAATTGAGGCGCGATCACGTTCCAGTCAAGAAGTCCCGCATTTTTCTTTGCGGGCTCTGCCCACCAGGGCTCGGGATCAATCGATTTCTGATCCTTCTTGAACTCGACATAGAGCAGCGGCGCGCCCTCTTGCGTGCGCCCGGTCACACCTTTCGGAGCCGGCGCCATCGTGCCGACGGGCTCACCTGCCAGGACGAACTGCCCTTGTGTTGCGTCGATCTGTGACATATTCGCGAGCAGGATGTGATAGCCGCCGCCGGCGTTGATAATCAGGATCTGACCATAACTGCGGAATTCGCCGGCATAGACAATCCAACCGTCCGCCGGCGAAGTGACTTGAGCGCCAAACCGGGTCTCGATCGCGATGCCTTGGAACGGCCCACGCTGGGTCTTCTCGCCATAGGTAACGACGCGTCGCCCCTGTGCCGGCAACGGTAAGCGACCTTTGGCATTTTGAAATGGCACGGACGGTTCAATGCGGCCGGGAGAGGCCATCGCGATACGCTCGCCGGGGGCCAGTACAATCGATGGCCGCAATTCCGGCTTGGCTTTGCCGGGTGGAGGCGTTGCAGGGGTTGGCGGACCACTTGGCGCAATGGCGGGCGGCTGGACTGGAGCCGGCGGTTTGACGTCAGCAGTTGCGACCGGCTTCGGCACGGGTTCGCTCGGCTGGGCCTCAGGCGTGATGGGCGGCACTGCTGCTGCACGTTTCGCCTCGTCGGCTGCCAACTTCCTTTCGTACTCACCAAGCCGCGTCTTTTCCGCGACCGCCTTATCGAGCCTGGTGATGAACTCCGACAGGTCACTGACGCTCTGCTTGATATCGAGGCTGGCCTTTTTGACCTGCGCCAATTCCGTTTGCCGATCGGTCAACGACTGCTTCTTGGTGTCCATCAGGCCTGCGAGGCGGGTGCGGGCTTCGGCCAGTCGCTCCGTCTCAGCCCGTAATTTGTCGCCCTCGCTCCGGATGTTCGTCATGACACGGGTCAGGTCGTTCAACTGCTCGGCCAAGGCGTTGGCTTGCAACCTGAGTTCCGGAAACGCCGAGGCGATCAACATCGCGCTGCGGACCATGGCGAGAGCGTCTTCCCGCCTCGTGATCATGACCGGCGGCGGATTTCGCCCCATTCTCTGCATCGCAGCCAGCACGCCTGACATTGAACCTTTTTTGTTCTCCAGCGAGCCGCGGACGAGCTTTTCCTGGGCTTCCAATTCACCGATCCGCTGCTCGATGGCGGACAGCTGCGCCTCGCTCGCCTGGATCAGTTTGGCGGTTTGCAGAAGCTGGCCATTCAACGCCTCGCGATCTTCCTTCAAGCGTCCGAGCTCAGATTGCAGCTCTCCCGCCCGCCGGTCCTGCTCGGTTAATTGCCGCTTGTTCGCTTCCAATTTGCGGCGGGCATCGTCAGGATTGGTTTGGGCCGCCACCGACGTCGCCAAAAGTGCCGCCGTCACAGCGAACAGTGACACACCGACCCGAAACGAACGCCATAACTCGCCAAGGCCTGCATAGCCCGCGGGTCCGTCAGTCGGATGTGTCGGTCGTGGTCCCAAATCCATCGCATCCTGCACTGGGGCTGCCCTCAGCAGCAGCGAATCAGCCGCACATCCGTTATGTGCCGGAAGGTCTATTAAAGATCACGTAAAGATCACGACAAATAAGGCGCGGTTGCGTTGGCCTGTGGATCAACGCGGTCGCCACCCGACGATGCCCCGCGCGGAGACGGCCCCATGGCAACCACGTTTCACTATGTGACCACAGCCGGCATCGTTGCCGTGTTCGCCGTTTTGGCCGCTGGCATCTGGAACATGTCGCGGGAAAACTCGGCCAACCTGAGCCAGAAGTTGATGCGTTGGCGCGTCGGCCTCCAGTTCGTGGCCGTAGTGATCATCATGTTAGCCGTGTATTTTCGCCGCTAGTCGTTGGGTTGCCGTATGGTCCACGGAG
The DNA here is from genome assembly GCA_043719045.1 of Hyphomicrobiaceae bacterium. Taxonomy (GTDB): domain Bacteria; phylum Pseudomonadota; class Alphaproteobacteria; order Rhizobiales; family Hyphomicrobiaceae; genus JABFRJ01. Next base: position 16,751 of record JAYSUN010000029.1, read on the forward strand.
AACCGGACTGCGCTACCCGGAACCGGCTCGGGGCCGGTGGTATCGGCGGTAAGTGATGGGCGGCGAGGGATTGAATCCGCTGTGTGTCAGAAAATCTGGTCCGGCAACCATCAGGACAGGCCAAGGCGACCCTCAGATGGCCCCGGAGCGGCATTTACCATGGCGCCGATACCTCGGGGGCCGCCAGAGCCGGAACTCAGCCAGCGGCCAAATTTTGCGAGGCAGAATTGATTAACCGTATCAGCGGCCTAACGCCCCACTTTTTCTGGTGATTGCCGCCGCGTCAAGCTTGCGTTTGCCGGTTGATTGACTTGTGCTGATCGAAATCCCTGTTCGTTCGATTCGCCAGCCCCAGATCGGCCCAGATCGGCCATGCCGCTTCCTAACCCAGCCCGCCAGAAGGCGGCGCGTGACAAGCTTGCGCAGGTTTTCGCACACCCAGCATCGGTGTATGCGATCCATTATGCCTGTCAGAGCTTCACCGAAGGCGCCGACGCCTCGTTGAGCCCGGTCTGCATTGCCCTTCGGCAGTTGGAATCCGGCCAGGTCACAAGTTTTTCCATCGCCAAGACCGCAGAATTGGCACGCATTGCGCCACACGATATTGCGCATCACTGGGGGTATCTGGAACGGACCATGCTCGGTGAATTCTACGAGTTTGTCCGCACGCATCAGGGCGTCCGATATGTGCATTGGAACATGCGCGATGACCGCTTTGGCTTTGCCGCGCTTGCCCATCGCATGCAGGTTGTAAAAGGCCGCCCCGAAGCCATCCCGGAAGAACGCCGCATCGATCTGGTCCAGATTCTGGCTGATCTGTATGGCGATGGCCTGGTCAAGAAGCGCGCCAAACTGGAAGCTATCGGAAAACTGAACCGGTTACCGATGGGCGGCTTTCTACCGGGCGCTGCCGAAGCCGATGCGGTCTCGACCGGCCGCTATCGCGAGGTGCACGGCTCGACGCTTGCGAAAGTTCGTGTCATTGCCGATGTGGCAGCGCGGGCACATGACAAGACATTGGCCACCCAGGCCGGTTTGATCGCTCAACACGGCGGCCCATTGCGTTTGATCTTTCAGCGTCTGATCAACAACCCCGGATATTCTGTGGCCACAGCTTTGGTTGGCAGTTTCGTTGTCGTCTTCAAGGCCTACGACTGGTTGTTCGGTTAGACGGCTCCAAGCCAAAAATGTGGCTGACCCATGCGCTGATTGCCAAGCCGTCCGTGGACTTCTTGAATGGCGGATCGCAAGTGCTCGCAAAGTACCATCAGCTGCAGGCGGAGATTGCAGGAGCAATCACTTGAGATGCCGATCTGAGCCGATGCACGATGCCTGCGGGCCGACAATGGCGCATCGTCCACTTTGTTCCCCACCCCACTTGCTCTCGCGTGCGGCCTGGGCCAGTTTGCCGCCACGTTGCCCCAAAGGAGAACCCCATGGCCACCGCCACTGTCCCAACCGAGCGTCGCGGCGCTGTTCTCGTCGCCACGTTGGACCACGCACCGCTCAACGCACTGGCGCTTGGCCTGCGGACGGGTCTGGTCGACGCCATCAAAGTTGCCAACGCAGATCCGGCCATCAAGGCCATCGTCATCACCGGCAAAGGCCGCGCATTTTCAGCCGGCGCCGACATCACCGAATTTGCCAAAGGTCGGCTGGAGCCATTCTTGTGGGAGGTGATCAACAGCATCGAGGCTTCAACCAAGCCGGTCGTCGCGGCGATCAACGGCCTCGCGCTGGGTGGTGGTCTCGAAGTGGCACTTGGCTGTCACTACCGGGTCGCGTCACCCGCTGCAAAACAATTGGGCCTGCCGGAAGTGAAAATCGGCATCATTCCCGGCGCAGGCGGCACCCAGCGTCTGCCACGCCTCATCGGCGTCGAAGCCGCACTCGACATGATCGTCTCTGGCAATCCGATTGATGCCGCCAAAGGCCACGCTCTCGGTCTGATCGACAAGATCGCAGACGGCGATGTGGTGGCCGCGGCCGTGGCCTTTGCCGACGAGATCGCGAACCAGCCACCGCGGCGCACCTCCAAGCTGTCCGTCGACACCAGCACATTGCCAGCTGATCTGTTCAACCAGCGCCGGGCCGCCATCGCCAAGCACCCCAGCGGTCCGGTTGCGCCAATGAAGTGCATCGAAGCGGTCGAAGCGGCGACCAAACTACCGTTTGCAGAAGGCGAGAAAGTCGAGCTCGCCTGCATCCAAGAGGCCATGGCAACGCCCTATGCCAAAGCTTTACAGTACGCGTTTTTTGCCGAGCGTCAGGCCGGCAATATTGCCGACATCGGCACGAACATCAAACCGCGCGACGTCAACAGCGTCGGCGTCATCGGGGCCGGCACGATGGGTCAAGGCATCGGTCTCGCATTCCTCATGTCGGGCTTCAAAGTCACCGTCATCGAGACCACCAAGGAGGCACTTGACCGGGGCGTCGGCAAGATCAACGACACGATCGAGGCCGCGGTCAAACGTGGCCGCATGACCGCTGAGCAAGCATTGGTAGTGGCCAACAATCTGTCGGCTGGAACCGACATGAAAGCGCTGGCCGAGGCAGATCTCGTCATCGAGGCCGTGTTTGAGAACATGGGCGTCAAAAAGGACGTGTTCGGCAAGCTCGATGCGATCTGCAAGCCGGGCGCCATCTTGGCCTCGAACACCTCGACTCTCGACGTCGACGAGATCGCGGCTTCGACCAAACGGCCGGAAGACGTCATCGGGCTGCACTTCTTCTCGCCTGCCAACATTATGCGCCTGCTCGAAATCGTGCGTGGGGCTAAAACCTCGAAGGAAGTCCTGGCGACGGCCATGGCCGTGTCGAAGAAGATCAACAAAGTCGGTGTCGTCTCGGGCGTCTGCTTCGGCTTCATCGGCAACCGCATGGTCGAGGCCTACATGGAAGAAGTTCAGGCCATGCTGATGGAAGGCGCCACACCCGCCGACGTCGACACCGCATTTGAAAAGTGGGGCATGGCCATGGGCCCGCTGGCGGTGATGGATTTGGCCGGCATGGATGTCGGTTGGCGCATCCGCAAGGAACATGACATTCCAGCTGAACGGCGCAATCTCTACAAGGTCACGGATGCCTTGGTCGAGGCCGGTCGTCACGGCCAGAAAACCAAAGCTGGCATGTACCTGTATCCCGATGGCCGAACCCGCACGGTCGATCCCAAGGTCACCGATATGTTCCGCGCCGAAGCCGCCAAGCAAGGCGTCACCCATCGCAACGGCATCACGGCCGAAGAGATTGTCGAGCGCGGCTTGCTGCGCCTGATCAACACCGGTGCTGAGATCCTCGATGAGGGCATCGCTCAACGCGCGAGCGATATCGATACCATCTATCTGAATGGCTACGGCTTTCAATCCTGGCGCGGCGGACCGATGTGGCAAGCCGATCAGATAGGTCTGAAAGTGGTCGCCGAAAAAATCCAGGCGTATGAGAAGACCTACGGCAAGCGCTGGAAGATCGCAGCGCTGATCGAAAGAATGGCAGCCGAGGGTGGGACCTTCGCTGCTCGGGATCGAAAACAGAGCTGACCCTGTGACGCCACGCACGATCATCGATAAACTCTGGGACGCGCACGTTGTGACGACGCGGCCGGGTGGCGAAACGTTGCTGTGGATTGACCGACATTTTCTGCACGAAGGCTCGTTCCATGCATTCCAGCAGTTGCGCGAGCGCGCCGAGCCGGTGGCGGAACCGGGCCTGACGTTTGCTGTTGCCGATCATTATGTGCCGGTCCGATCAGGGGTGCCGCCAACGCCCGACATCGCGCGCATGATCACGGATCTCAGCGACAACGCACGGGCGCATCGGCTCAAGTTGTTCGGTGTGAACGATCCGGGTCAAG